>NZ_JBEHFY010000019.1:0-46329 GCF_040225815.1 Corynebacterium sp. KPL2895 | reverse complement strand
CAACACATCCAGTGGTACAACACCGAACGCATCCAACAACGACTCAAGGGCCTGACCCCGATGCAATATCGGAATCAGACCCTTGAACCCCTCATCACCTAGAATTAAACCAGTCCAACTTTCGGGGGCCAGTTCAAAATCCAGGGGAGGGAAATTTATTGCTCTAAGGCGAGATTACTTCTGGGAGCTTTCCGCTTCGGAAGACTCATCGTCTTCCTCTGGGTCACCGATAGCACCGGTTTCTTCGATCCACTTTTCAATCTCTTCCGGCGAGCGGTCGTGCTCTACGCCCTCGCGTTCGATGTAGTAGGTGTGATCGTCCTGGTTTTGCTTCTCAAATTCTTCCTTATCAAAGTCCACATCGTCATCACCGTCGAGCTTTTCCGTCACCTCGGTCACGAGCTCTTCATAGAGGGACTCGCTATCCATATTGGAATCCTCGAGGTGCTGGCCAATCTCGTCGTCGTAGCGATCTGCGTCGTATTCTTTGTTCGGATTCAGCTTAAGGTGCATCAGCGAACGCACGCGCTCGCGGCGCAGCGCCTCGTCCTGAATCTTGGACTGGCTGCGGAACCACGCAAAGACCAAGACGGCCACCATCGCGATACCCATATAACCGATGACCGGGTAGACGTACTGCATCAAGGTCTTGAAACCGAAGAAGGAGACGCCGAAGCCTGCGAAACAGCCGGCGATGAAGATAACGCGGAACTTTGCCTCGTTGCCCGCGGAAAGGCGCTTACCCAATGCGTAGAACATACCAATGGCGGTATTGAAAATCATCAGGTAAATAACGATGGCCATGATCCCACCCAAGACTGGGTTGACGCTATCGACCAAGGACAGCATCGGAATATCGGAGCCCTCGATCTCCTCGGCGTTCATCAACAGCGCAAAACCTGCCAGGCCCATCATGACGGAGTAGACGATGCCACCGAAGATGCCGCCCCAGCCGGCCTCGCGCGGGCTAATATTATCGCCGCCGATGACCAGCGACATGGATACCGCCAGCATCAAAGCCAGACCGTTGTAGTTCAGCGCGGAGACCAGCCAGTTGCCAATCGGGGTATCGATTTGGCTGGAAGCTTCCATCGCCGCTCCAATATCGTCTGGCATATGGAACATGGTGTAGATGGCCACGCCAATGACGGCGATGATGATGGACGGGGTGAGCATACCGATGACCTTGGACACCTTATTGACGTCCATCATGCCGACGGCAATCACGAGCCCCAGCATCAGCGTCGAGCCGATCCAAGCCGACCAACCAAATTGCTGCTCCATATTGGAACCTGCACCGGCCAGCATCACGAAGCCGATGGCAAAGAGCGTGATGATAACGGCCACGTCCAATAGCTTGGACACGATGGGATGGGTGACTTTGCGGAAGACCGTGTTGTGCTCAGTGGCGTGGAAATAGCTGCCCAATTGCAAGAACACGGTGCCCGCCAGCGTCATAATGGCCGCTGCGACAATAATGCCGGCAATACCCCAGGAGCCGAAGGCGGTGAAATATTGCACGACCTCTTGGCCCGTAGCAAAGCCTGCGCCTACCAGCAGGCCCACGAAGGACATGGCCATGGCGAGAATATTTTTATAAGACACAGTTGCCTAACTTTTGTAGCGGATAATTTTCACACACCAGTGCGCGCGTTCCAGGCCCCCTCCTTATCCCCCGACGCATGCAGGGAGGCGCGGCGCAGGAGTGTGCTCCTGTGCACATGGTACGTAAGCCAATAACGAAATCCTACTTGCACGTGCGTGAAATACAATACAACATCTTTTGTTGATGAAGTAGCTTACATACTTAATCCGCGAAAGTTTCTGTATCAATGACGAAGCGGAACTTTACATCACCGGCGACAACCCGCTCATAGGCTGCGTCAACGTCATCAACGCCCACCTTTTCGATGACCGCGCCAATACCGTGTTCTGCACAGAAGTCCAGCATCTCTTGGGTTTCGGCAATGCCGCCAATATTGTTTCCGGTCAATACCTTGCCGCCACCGACGAGGTTGCCCATGGTGATTCCCAATTCCTCTGGGGGCAGGCCGACCACAGACATGATCCCCCGGGGCTTCAACAGCTGCAGGTAGTCATTGAGGGAATAGGAGGCGGAAATGGTGGACAAAATCAGATCGAACTCGCCCTTGTGGTTAGCAAAGAAATCGGGGTCCTCACCCGATGCCAGTACCCGCTTCGCGCCGAGCCCATAGGCTTCTTGTTCCTTGCGCAGGGACCGGGAAATGACGGTGACCTCAGCCCCCTTGGCGGCGGCGATCTGCACACCCATGTGGCCCAGTCCGCCAAGGCCAACGATGGCTACCTTATCGCCTTCCTTGACCTGCCACCGGGCCAAGGGCGAGTAGGTGGTAATACCGGCGCACAAGAGCGGGGCGGCAACATCAAAGTCGAGGCCTTCTGGAATCGTCAACACGAAATTCTCATTGACCACGACCTTTTGCGCATAGCCGCCCTGGGTAATGGTTCCATCAACGTCTTCAGAGTTATAGGTTCCCACCGAGCCGTTCAGGCAGTTTTGCTCCTGCCCATTGCGGCACTGCTCGCACACCCCACAGGAGTTGACCAAGCAGCCGACCCCCACGCGGTCGCCCACCTTAAACTTAGTGACCTTGTCCCCTACGGCTTCGACCACGCCAGCGATCTCGTGGCCCACCGTGAGCGGGAAGTGAGCCTCGCCCCACTCATTGCGAATGGTGTGAATATCCGAGTGGCAAATGCCTGCCGCCTTGATATCGATGACGACGTCATCTTCGCGGGGATCGCGGCGTTCGATTTCTACGGTGCGAAATGGTGCACCCGGGCTCGTTTTTGCAGAACTTTAGATTTAATTGGCATGTCACATAGTCTACGCTTTACCGCCCTGACCTGCCCAAATGAAAACTATAGTCAATTTAAAAACCACGAAGGCCAGCCTCCGACCCCGCCGGATGCAGGGCCGAAGACCGGCTGGATTAGTGGGCGTTTAGCTCAGCTTCTCCGCGATCAGCTTATTAACCTGGCCCGGATCCGCCTTGCCCTGCGTCGCCTTCATCACGGCACCGACGATCGCGCCGGTGACCTTCTTATTGCCGGCGCGGTACTTCTCCACGATGTCCGGGTTCGCGGCCAAGGCATCATCCACAGCCTTTTCGATGGCCCCGTCATCGCGCACGACCTCGAGGCCGCGCTTGGCGACGACCTCGTCAACATCGCCCTCGCCCGCCAGCACGCCATCGACGGCTTGGCGCGCCAGCTTGGTGGTCAGCTTGCCTTCCTTAACCAAGGCGATGACGCGGGCGATGTGGGCCGGGGTGATATCAAGCTCAGCCAGGGTCTTGTCCTGCTCATTGGCCTTACCTGCAAGATAAGACACCCACCAGGAACGAGCCTCGTCCGGCTTCGCACCGGCTTCGACCGTCTCCACGATGAGATCCAGCGCGCCCGCGTTGACCAGGTCGCGCATCTCCTCGTCCTTAATGCCCCACTCCTTTTGGATGCGGGCGCGGCGGACCCACGGCAACTCCGGAAGGGTTGCGCGCAGCTCTTCTACCCACTCGCGCGGGGCAATGACCGGCGGCAAATCCGGGTCGTTGAAGTAGCGGTAGTCCTCCGCGGTCTCCTTCGGGCGGCCCTTAGAGGTAGAACCATCAGTCTCTTGGTAGTGGCGGGTCTCCTGCTCGATGCTGCCGCCATCGTCCAAGACCTGCGCCTGGCGCTGCATCTCAAAGCGCACCGCCTGTTCGACCGAGCGCATGGAGTTGATGTTTTTCGTCTCGGTACGGGTACCGAATTCTTCTTGGCCGATAGGGCGCAAGGAAAGGTTGGAGTCCACGCGCATGGAACCTTGATCCATGCGGGCATCGGACACGCCCAAGGCGGCGACGAGCTCGCGCAGCGCCGAGACATAGGCCTTAGCCACTTCGGGGGCGCGCTCGCCAGCACCGATGATGGGCTTGGTGACGATCTCAATGAGCGGAATGCCCGCGCGGTTGCAGTCCACCAGGGATGCGGTGGCGCCATGAATGCGACCATCGGCGCCACCCAGGTGGGTCAGCTTGCCGGTGTCTTCTTCCATGTGGGCGCGCTCAATCTCTACGCGCCATTCCGTGCCGTCTTCCAGCACAACGTCGAGGTAGCCGTCATAGGCAATCGGCTCATCGTACTGGGAAATCTGGTAGTTCTTTGGCTGGTCCGGGTAGAAGTAATTCTTGCGGGCAAAGCGCGAGGATTCCGCGATGGAGCAATTAAGCGCCAGGCCAATCTTGATTGCACCCTCCACGCCCTTGGAGTTAACCACGGGGAGTGCCCCGGGAAGGCCCAGCGATACCGGATCGGTATTGGAGTTAGGGGCTGCGCTGAAGTTCGTGGCAGAAGTGGAAAACATCTTTGTTTCCGTATCCAGCTCCACGTGGACTTCCATGCCCATTACCGGTTCATACTTGTCGAGGACCTCGTCGAAGTCCATCAGGTCATACATCGCAGCAGTCATGCGTGCCATCTTAATACGTCCGTGCACTCTCGCGCGCTAGCCCCTAGGGTGACTGTCATGACGACTCCACATACCGTAGACAATTCGCTTGTCGATGCCCCACTGATTAACATCGCGGTCTTTTCCACCGCCCCTACTACCGATGAGATCAAAGACGCCGTCAGCAGCACCTTTTCGGGGCGCGTCGGCGAGATTACTCCTGGCAAGAACCCGGGTAGCCTCGTGGTGCCTATCGATGGCGCGTTTCTCCTGCACTACCAGACCATTGATTCTGCACCCACCCCAGATAGTTACGGCCTCCACCCCATTTTGAGCGCCGATGCCGGCGACCTCAACACTGCGGGATCCCAGGTGCTCGTCTCGGTCCTTCCTGATAGCAAGGAACACGACCTCTCCCATCAATTTCGCGAGCCGCGTCGCGAGCACCTCGAGCTGCTGTCCCAGGCGACGTCCGCAGTGGCCGAGCATCCCAATTGCCTCATCATCCACAACCCGCGCGGAAACGTCTACATCTCCCCTGCGATGTTTAATGACGCCGTGCGCAATAACCTCGCGCCCATGCACATTGCGCCGGTGTGGATTACCCAATCTGGCGGCGAGCTCCGCGGCTACTCCATGGGCCTGGTCCAAGCAGGCCACCCGGAAATCCAGGCGCGCACCAGCTCGATGGATCCGACGGACCTCTATTACAAGCTGGCAAATATCGCCGACCACATCCTGCAAGGCGCCACCGTCAAAGGCGGCGATACCTTAGCCTTCGAGGAAGGCCAACCTCCGCTCACCATTACGGAAGAGCCCTGGTTCGTAGACCAAGACTTCCCTGCTGTCACCATTAATTTTTAGCTGACTGTGCCCTGCGGGCATCGCTAAAGCGGCACAGCGCTGCCAAAATCGCGCCGGACAAGTTGTGCCACACGGAAAAGACGGCGCCGGGCAAGGCGGCCAGTGGGCTCATGTAGGAAGAGGCAAGGCTGGTAGCTAGCCCGGAATTTTGCATTCCCACCTCCACGGCCATGGTGCGGCGCACCGGAACCGGCTGGCGGGTAAAGCGACCCGCGAGATAGCCCAGCCCGTAGCCGCACGCATTGTGAATGACCACGGCGGCAAAGACCAGCGCACCGGCGGTGGCAATATTGTCATGCGCGCCGCCGACCACGATGCACACGATCAAGGCAATCGCGGTAACGGAGATCCACGGCAAAGCCGCCTGAATCTTTGCCACGAGTCGGGGAAGCAGCATGCCGATGACGATGCCCGCGATGACTGGGACGAGCACCACCTTAACGATGGACCACGCCATCGATGCCGCGGAGACCGGCATGTGTTCGCCGGCCAACCACAAGGTCAATAGCGGGGTGAGGATGGGCGCCAAGAGAGTGGAGATGGAGGTCATGGTCACCGAAAGCGCGACATCGCCGCGCGCTAAGTAGGACACCACGTTAGAGCTCGTGCCACCTGGGGCGCAGCCAACCAAAATCACTCCGGCCGCGACCGCCTCTGGCAGATCCATGACTGCCACCACGGCGAGCGCGATGAGCGGCATGATGACGAACTGCGCCACCACGCCGAGCACCACCGGCAGCGGCCTGCGCACCACGAGCGCAAAATCTACGGGCTTGAGGGTAAGCCCCATGCCGAACATGACGATGCCTAACAGCGGCGTTACCTGCGGGGCAAAGGATGCCGCGGTGTCAGGGGCGATATAGCCAATAATGCCGCCGATGATTACGAGTATGGGAAAACCCAGCGCCGCGATGAGCACTTGCCGTTCTTCCTGTTTTTCTGTAGCGCTATCGGTACTCATATACAAAAGAGTACCCTCCCACCATGTGAGAGGGCGATCTTAATATTCGAGACGGCGGGGAACTGAAAAGGGTTTAGCCGAAGAGCGCCTGCGCATTGCGGTAGCGGGCATCTGGCACCGTCTTCAACGTGCCCACGGCCTCTTCCAATGGCACAAGCTCGATGTCTTCGCCGTGCAGGGCCACACACATTCCTGAATCCCCGTTATGCGCTGCGCGGGCAGCGTGCACGCCGTAGCGGGTCGCCAGGACTCGGTCATATGCGGTGGGTGTGCCGCCGCGCTGAATGTGGCCCAACACGGTGGTGCGGACGTCATAGCCGGTGCGTTTATTGATTTCATCGCCAATGACCTGGCCAATTCCGTTGAAGGTTTGGTGGCCAAATTGGTCGACGCCGCCGGCTTCAAATTCCATGGTGCCCTCCTTCGGCAGGGCTCCTTCAGCCACGCAAATGATGCCGTACTTCTCGCCCATCTGGAAGCGGCGTTCCATCGCCTTGGTAATTTCCGCGATATCGAAGGGCTCTTCTGGGATCACGGTGTAGTGTGCGCCGCCGGCCATGCCGGCATGCAGAGCAATCCAGCCTACGTGGCGGCCCATGACCTCCACGATGAGGATGCGATTGTGGGACTCCGCCGTCGTGTGCAGGCGGTCGATCGCATCCGTTGCCACCGATACCGCGGTATCAAAGCCGAAGGTATAGTCCGTGGCGTTGACGTCATTGTCAATGGTCTTCGGCACGCCCACGACGGGGATGCCATTATCGTTAAGCCACTTAGCGCCCTTGAGCGTACCTTCGCCGCCGATGGCAACGAGGGCATCGACTTCGGCCTCGCGCATATTCGTCTTGATCTGTTCCAAGCCGGCCTTGAATTTATCGGGGTGCAACCGGCCGGTGCCCAAGATGGTACCGCCGCGCAGAAGAATCCGGTCGATGCTGGCATCGTCGTAGAGATCGCGCCGACGGTCTTCTAAAAGGCCAACCCACCCGTCTTCGTAGCCCACGACGGTATCGCCAAATTCGTTGGATGCGGTTCGCACAACCGCACGGATTACAGCATTCAGGCCGGGGCAATCGCCACCGGAAGTCAGTACAGCTAGACGCATGATCCCCAATTTAGCGCAGGATTTTTATCGATGCAGCGTGTCCACGTAGCGCAGCGAGGAGATAAGCCCCACCACCAGCGCGATAACAATCACGAGAATCGAATTGATGATCGCTGTGGTCGGATTACCCGTTTGCATGACGGCGGAGACTAAAGCCACGCCTACCACAGATCCCACCTGGCGGGAGGTGTTATACGCCCCCGACGCTGCGCCCATGTGATGAGGTGAAATATCGCGCAGCGTCGTTGCCGCGTTGGAGCCCCAGATAAAGGACTGGCCAATTCCTAGGGCGGCGATGGGCAATGCCAGCCACCACGGATTGGCATCGGCATGCATGACCCACCAGGCCAGACACAGCGAGGCAATCATGAGGCTAAATCCCACCAGCCCCATCAAGCGCGGATTCACCGCGTCCGTAAGGATGCCCGCGATGGGTGACATCAGCATCGAGACCAGCGCCATGGGAGCCACGATGATGCCGGCTTCTCCGGCGGATAGCCCCTTGACCGATTGCAGCCACAACATCACCGGCAACATGACAGAAGCCGCCATAAAGCCCATGGTCAAGATACCTACGGAGCCGGCCGCATAGTTGCGGTTGTGGAAGAGCTCCACCGGAAAGAGCGGCGTGGAGCCGCGATCCTGCGCACTAGCCTGCAGGCGCACGAACGCGATGCTTGCAACTATGCCGATGGCAAGCACCACCAGCACCCGCCAATCCCAGTCCAGCTCTGGGCCTTGTTGGATGCCAAAGACAATCGAGCCAAGCGCAATGAGCGAGACTATAGCCGAAGGTTTATCGATGTCCTGGGCCGTCGTCGGTAGCTTCGGTATCCACAGCAGGGCCAGCACAATGGCGGCGATAACAAATGGAATATGCACCCAAAAGGCCGCCTGCCAGCCAAAAGAAGCCACGAGGAACCCGCCGACTAGCGGCCCGGCCAATGACGCCACCGAGCCGATAATCCCCCACACCCCGAGCGCACGCCCGCGCCGCTCGCGGGCGAATACCCGGTTAATAACGGACATCGTCTGTGGCATCTCCAAGGATGCGCCCAGGCCCTGCACGATGCGTGCCACGATGAGCACTTCTATCGACGGCGCCAGCGCACAGGCCACTGCGCCGATCCCAAATAGCGCCACCCCGATACAAAACAGGGCGCGCTGGCCTAGGACATCACCAAGCCGCCCCGTAAAAAGTAGCGGCACCACCACGGCAAGCAAAAAGGCTGCCGAAACCCACATGATTTCATTGACCGTGGCGCCCAAATCCGCCTGAATATCCGGCAGGGCGATGGCCACCATCGACTGGTCCAACAGGGATACAAAGAAACCGAGGGATAGGGCGAACATGGCGAGCCATGCCTGGCGCTCCGATGGCAGGTTAGTCTCCACAGTCATGGCAGGAATTCTAGCGGGGCACACAAATCAGGCCTAGACTGGCCACCATGTCCATGATTGATATCAAAAAGCCACAAGACGTATCCACCGCCACCACCGTTACCCTCGGCCTTATCGGTGGTTGGGTCACCGCCCGCGAGACCGGCATTCGCCCGCTCGGCGGCGTCATCCTCGGCGCAGCGGGCCTGTGGGCCGGCCGTTCCTGGGCCAAGAAAACCAATCCAGCCACGACCGCGGGCCTATCCGCCCTGTATGTCGGCGCGTTCGGCGCCTCCCACCCATTGGCAAAGAAGATTGGCTCTTGGCCAGCAGTCCTCGCCGTGACGGCCGCCTCTGCCGGAGCCGCCTACGCGCTTTCCGATGCCAAGTAGTCCACCCCGCCACATAAACAACAGCACCATGGTCCCCCACTAAGGAGGATCATGGTGCTGAGTGGTTTTGTGAGTATTTACTCAACAACGTTGAAGACAACGGCGTTGTCCTCAGTGCCCAGTGCGGCCTGGCCGTCAGGCAGAGCATAGAAGGAAGGCTCGGACTCGAGTACGTCACGCAGGGAATCAGAAAGTGCCTGGGTGTGGTCATCGCACGCCGCCAAGGTGGAGGCGAAGTCACCTACGTGGATGGTGCCATCCTTATCCACATCGTAGGAGGTGGTGTAGGTATTGCAGCCATCATTGAGGACCAAGGACTGATCCTTGTCGAACTGCACGGTGAACTTGCCGTCTTCCTTGACGGAGTGCAGCTCACCGGTGATGGTCTGGCCCTCAATATTCGGTACCAGCTTGTCAGCGTCTGCCGGCAGGGATTCCACCAAGTCGCTCTTGGCGGTGGTGTCTGCTACCTCGGTACCGGACTCAGCCGGTGCGGGGTTTGCTGCGGGTTCCTCAGCGTTTGCGACGCCCATGGTCATGAGCGCAGCTGCGGAGACGGACAACGTCGCGGTTGCAATCTTTTTCAAAGTCATACCCAATAATTTACCCCTGCCGGATGGGCGTCCGACAGGGGTGTAAACGAATCGTTATCTAATCCGCAGCTATTTCACAGTGACAACGATTTTAGATAGCGCGGCTATTTTTGGCGCTTGGCTTCATAGGCTGCGCCCACCTTGTACAGGCGGTCATCCTGGAAAGCCGGTGCCATGATCTGCAAACCGGTAGGCAGGTTGGTATCTGCAGCCATGCCGGAAGGCACGGACATGCCACACAGGCCGGCCAGGTTCAGCGGCAAGGTGCACAGGTCGAAGTTGTACATAGCCATGGGGTCTTCGGCCTTCTCCCCCAGCTTGAACGCCGTGGTCGGGGTGGTTGGCGAAACCAGCACGTCAGCCTGCTCAAAGGCGCGGGCAAAGTCTTGGGCAACCAGGGTGCGCACGCGCTGCGCCTGCAGGTAGTAGGCATCGTAATAGCCCACGGACAGCGCATACGTGCCCAGCATGATGCGGCGCTTGACCTCGGGTCCGAATCCCTCTGCGCGGGACTGGGACATGACCTGCTCCGCAGAGTGAGAGCCGTCATCGCCAGCGCGCAGGCCATAGCGCATGCCATCAAAGCGGGCCAGGTTGGAAGAGACCTCACACGGCATGATCAGGTAGTAGGCGGCCAATGCCTCATCGAAGTGCGGGCAGTCCACCTCGACGATTTCCGCGCCCTGCTCGCGCAGCTGTTCCACGGCGGCGTGGTAGTTCTCCATCACGCCGTCCTGCCAGCCATCGCGCTCGAATTGCTTGATGAGTCCAACCTTGACGCCGCTCAGATCGCCATTCGCGCCTTCGCGGGCTGCCTCCACCACGGGGGCAACCGGTTTATCCACAGACGTGGCGTCGAAGGCATCGTGGCCGGCAATAACCTCGTGCAAAAGTGCGGTATCGAGCACCGTACGACCACACGGACCTGCCTGGTCCAGCGAGGAGGCGGCCGCGATTAGGCCGTAGCGAGACACCGTTCCGTAGGTGGGCTTTACGCCCACGGTATTGGTCAGCGCCGCCGGCTGGCGGATGGAACCGCCGGTATCGGTACCAATACCTAAAGGAGCCTGCCCCGAAGCAAGTGCTGCTGCCGTGCCGCCGCCGGAGCCACCCGGGGTGCGATCGGTGTCATACGGGTTGTGTACTGGGCCAAAGGCGGAATTCTCATTGGACGAACCCATGGCAAACTCGTCCAGGTTCGTCTTACCCAAAATCGGGATACCGGCCTCGCGCAGACGCTTGGTCACCGTGGCGTCGTAGGGAGACATGTAGCCTTCAAGCATCTTGGATGCGGCGGTGGTGGGGGCATCGGTAGTAACCAGCAGGTCTTTCAAAGCCAGCGGCACACCGGCCAATGCCGATGCAGGCTTTTCGCCGGCGTCGAGGGCCTTATCCACGGCATCGGCAGCCGCCAGTGCTTCCTCCTGCCCCACGTGCAGGAAGGAGTTAAGTTCGGGATTGGTTTCCGCAATGCGATCCAAAAAGGCCTGGGTAACCTCGCGGGAGGTCACCTCGCGCGAGTGAATCTTTTCCGCCAGCTCGGCGGCGGTCAAAGAGGTCAGTCCCTCCGCAGGTACGACAACGTTGGTCATTTACTCTCCTCCCAAAATCTGTGGCACGACGAATCGCTCATCTTCCACGGCCGGCGCCTGATCCAAGGCCTGCTCGGCGGTAAGGGTGCGCACGATGACGTCTTCGCGCATCGGTGCATCCACGGAGTGCGGGTGGCTCATCGGTTCCACGCCTTCAGTGTCCACATTCCTTACTGCGGAAACGGAATCAACAATTTCATCAATCTGGCTTGCGAATTGGGCTAGCTCTTCATCGCTTAATGCCAGGCGGGAAAGCTTGGCAAGGTGGGCTACCTCATCACGCGAAATCTCAGACACGCGAACTCCATCCTTTTTCCATAATCGACGCGCAGGTAAAAATTATTTTCCCGCGCGTACTATGTAAATTGCTAAGGCTCCATAATACTGCACCAACCCGCGCAGTTGCCGAGTCACCCCGAATTATTGCCCCTTGAACGCCGCACTGTGACCCAGGTATCGTAAATGGGACTACAAGCTACTGAAAGCGTGCGACTTAATGTCTTACCTAATCCGTGTCCTGCTTCCCGATACCCCTGGTAGTTTGGGCCAGCTTTCGGAGGCCTTCGGGCTGGTTGACGGAAATATCCAATCGGTTGACATCGTAGAAACCTTCCCGGATAGCACCGTCATGGATGACATTGTCATTGAGCTTCCCGCAGACGCGATGGCTGATGCACTCATCACCGCCGCCTCCTCCGTCCATGGCGTGGAAATAGATTCGATTCGGCCCTTCAGCGGCCGCGTGGACCGGCGCGGACAGATCGAGTTATTAGCGCGCGTGGCCGCCAATGCCTCAAACGTCACGGCAGCAATGGAGGAAGTCGTCGCGGCCATTCCAAAGGCAGCGACCTCCACGTGGGCCATCGTCATTGACAATAATGAGCCGATTCACCGCGTCGCTTCCTCAAACGCAGCCCCTGCCGATGACGATACGATTCCTGTCGACCTCAACATCGACAGCGCACGCACCTTGCACCCCGATAAGGACGAGTGGGTGCCAGAAAGCTGGGCACTGCTCGATTCCGCCCTGGCGGCCGCTCCCCTGGGAGATACCGGGATGGTCATCGCCATGGGCCGCACCGGCGGTCCAGAATACTTAGCCTCTGAGGTCGAGCACCTCGGCCACATCGGCACGATTTTGGGTGCCTTCCTCAAATAAGCCCAGCCCGGCGCGGCTACACCTCCCCGGTGTTTAAGAGCGTGTGGAACTGCTCTTCGTTCAAGATAGGCACCCCGAGATCGCGGGCCTTATCCTCCTTGGAGCCGGCATTCGCCCCAGCGACAAGGTAGGAAGTTTTCTTCGATACGGAACCGGTTGCCTTTCCGCCGCGGCTGATGATGGCTTCCTTGGCGGAATCGCGCGTGAAGTCTTCGAGGCTGCCGGTGACAACGATGGTTAGCCCCTCTAGGGTCTGTTCCTTCCTGTCCTCGGCGGCTACCTCCATGGCTAGGCCGGCTTCTGCCCATTTCTCGACGATGGTGCGGTGCCAGTCCACCTCGAACCAGGCGTGGAAGGACTCAGCAATGACTGCACCCACACCGTCTACCTCTGCAAGGTCCTCGGTCTTAGCGGCACGCAGCTTCTCCATGGAGCCGTAGCGCGCTGCCAAGGCGCGGGCGGCAATAGGGCCGACGTGGCGAATAGAAAGTGAGACCAGCACCCGCCAGAAGTCGCGGTCTTTAACCTCTTCTAAGTTCTGGAGCAGGTTCTTGCCCGCGGTATTGACCTTGGCGTTGCCCTCTTTTTTGCTGCGCTTATCCTTCGTATCGCGCTTGGCCGTATAGACATCGGAAGCAAGCAGCTTTTCTTCCGTTAGCTCAAAGAGCTCGGATTCATCGGTGAGGATACCGTTTTCGATGAGGTCCATGGCCCCCTTCTCTCCCAGTGCCTCGATATCGAGGCCCTTGCGGGAGGCGAGGTATTCCAGTCGCGCGGAGAGCTGGGCTGGACAAGATTGGGTATTGGGGCATCGCCAGTCAGCATCGCCGTCCTTTTGCGGGGCGAGCGTCGTGCCGCAGGCTGGGCACTGCGTGGGAAAGGTCCATTCGTATTCGCTGCCATCGCGCTGTTCGCGCACGGGACCTAGTACCTCTGGAATGATTTCGCCCGCCTTGCGGATAATAATGGTGTCTCCGATGAGCACGCCCTTGCGCTTGACCTCAGACTGGTTGTGCAGGGTGGCCATGGATACCGTGGAGCCGGAGACAAAGACCGGTTCCATGATGGCAAAGGGGGTAACGCGCCCCGTACGCCCCACGCCGACCTCGATGTTCTTCAGCTTTGTTGTTACCTGTTCCGGCGGGTACTTATAGGCAATGGCCCAGCGCGGTGCGCGGGAGGTCGCCCCGAGCTGGCGCTGTGAGCCCAGATCGTCCACCTTGACCACGAGCCCATCCATTTCAAAAATCGCATCGTGGCGGTGTTCGGCCCAGTAAGATACTTCCTCTTGTACTTCGGCGGCGGAGTGCACCTGCTTGGTATAGGGCGAGACGGGCAGCCCCCATGCGGCGATGGCCTTATAGGCATCGTGCTGGGAGGAGGGGGAAAATCCCTCGCGCGCGCCTAGGCCATGGCAAACCATGCGCAGGCGGCGCTTTTTCACCTCTGCGGGATCCTTCATGCGCAGTCCGCCGGCCGCAGCGTTGCGGGGATTGGCAAACCGCGCCTTGCCGTCCGCCGCGCGCTCCTCATTGATTTCTTCGAAATCCTCGGGGCGCATATAGACCTCACCGCGGATTTCAATGAGTTCCGGGACTGGGTACTCTTCGGTGCCCGTAAGCTCGTGCGGGATATCAGAAATGACCCGCGCATTGGCGGTAATCTCCTCGCCCACGGTGCCATCACCACGGGTGGCAGCGGTATCCAAACGCCCATTGCGGTAAACCAAGTCGATAGAGAGGCCATCGATCTTCAGCTCCGTTAGGTAGGTCTTGGCGGGCGTCCTATCCAACCAGTCCTGCATCTCACCGGCGCTAAAGACATTGTCTAGGCTCATCATGCGCTCGAGGTGCTCAATATCCTCACCGGCGTTCGGCGCGGCGCCTACCTGCTGGGTAGGCGAATCCGGAACCGCCAGCTCCGGGTGCTGCTTTTCTAGGTCCACCAGGCGCTGGAAAAGCGCATCAAAATCGGCATCGGGAATCGCGGGTTCACCGTTGTAATACAGGTTGCGGTGGCGGCGTACTTCCTGCGCCAGGTCGTTCCATTCACGTTGCACATCAGCTGGATTAGTCACGGTATCCAAGTCTAGCGATCCCCCATGTCCGGGCTAGCTACTAAGGTATGGACCATGAACTTCGACGCCTCCCGCATGCTCGCCTTCGACCTTGAGACCACCTCCGCCAACCCCAAAGACGCTCGTATCGTTACCTCTGCCCTGGTCCGCATTGACGGCCGCGATGTCCAGAAGGTGGAGCACCTTGCAGATCCCGGCATCGAGATCCCCCAAGCCGCAACCGACGTGCATGGGATTACAACGGAAAAGGCCCAGGCTGAAGGCCGCCCGCACGAGGAGGTCCTCAAAGACACGGTTAATGCCATCAAGTCCGCGTGGGACGACGGCCTGACGCTCATCGTCTATAACGCGGCCTTCGACCTTACCGTCCTGCGCAGCCTTACCGGCGATTTCACGGTCACCGGCCCGGTCTTTGACCCGTACGTCATTGATCGCGTGAGCGATAAGTGGCGCAAGGGCAAGCGCACCCTTGGCGCGGTGTGTGAGCACTACGGCGTGGAATTGAGCAATGCGCACGAGGCCACTGCCGATGCCCTCGCTGCCGCCCGCGTGGCCTGGAAGCAGGTTCGCCAGCATTACCCCAACCTCGCGCAGATGGACGAAAACGAGCTCATGGAGTTCCAGGCGGTCAAGTGGTACGAGGACCGCGTCGCCTTCAAGAAGTACTTAGAAGGCAAGGGCCGCGATGCCTCCGATGTCTCGACGGCGTGGCCGCTAATTTCCTAATTCCCTTGCCATATTTCTAGAGTTTTGGAATTCTAGAAATATGGATTCTTTAGAATCGCGCATTGCCCACCTTGAGGCTCGCGTCACCAAACTCGAAAACCCCGCCCCTGACCCCATCGAATCATCCGCAAGCGAGTCCACCATGTGGCTTGCGGATGCGCTTGAACCTTCTGACCAGCTTCCTGAGGGGTCCGTCATTTTTGGCGGTAACATCACCACCGGCCTAGGCTCCTATGTCTACCAATGGCAACGCCCAACAGACACAGTGACCGCTGGAGACTGGTCCGATAATCTCGAGCGCCTCGCCGCATTGGCACACCCCGTGCGCGGTGAAATCCTGCGCCGCCTCCTTAGCTCACCAGCCACCGCCACAGAACTGGTGGAAGAGGAAATCGTCACCTCCACCGGCACCGCCTACCACCACCTCAGTGCGCTTACTAATGGTGGCTGGACCACCAAGACAAACGGGGAATACTCAATCCGAGCGGCCCGCGTCATCCCCCTGCTCACAATCATTACCGCAAGCGAGGATCACTAATGCGAAAGCGAAAAATGGCGCTAGCCATCACCGCCACCATCATGACAGCGGCCCTCTTACTCTTGATTGGGCCGCGGCGGATCGCTGTGGCCACCACTGAAACAGGCGACGCCACTCTATCCGCCACACTGCGCAAACACACCGAACCGGGTTTCAATAATCTCACCGCCTTCACGCTGCACGAAGGGAAAGCCACCTTCGCGGGACTTGGCGCGGATGAACACACCGAGGTAGAAATCGGTTCGGTAACCAAGATGTTCACCGGAGAATTAGCTCATCAGCTTATGGAAGAAGGAAAGATAAGCCTTGATACCACCGTGGGCGAAGTCCTGGATGTTGGCCAAGCACCCATTTCCGAGGTCACGGTACAAGAGTTGCTCAACCACACCTCAGGATTACCCCGGCTAGCACAAGGGAATATTTTCGCTGATGCAATCACGGCGGTCACTGGTGCTAATCCCTACGCAGGTGAGACCACCCAAGATATCCTCGATGCCGCCACCGAAGCGGATCTTAAAGATCGTGGAACAGAGACTTATTCCAATATGGGGTATGGACTACTCGGCCACCTCCTGGAAACGGCTGCCGATTCAGCCTATGAAGACCTGCTTCAGGAGAGAATCTTTCAACCTGCCGGAATGACGGAGACCTACCTCATGACCCCAGGGGCGGTCCCCGATGATGCCCCACGGGGCCTTACTGCCACCGGCCGGGAGGCCGATCCATGGGAGATGGAAGGCAGCAATGCCGCAGCGGGCGCAATACGATCGACTGCACATGACATGGCAGCTTTCGCTGAGTGGATTATGGATAACGGCGATATGGCCTATGGCTGGCAAAAAAGCGAAGACAACCAAAGCTTCTGGCACGACGGCGGAACGGGTGGCTACTCCACAATGTTCATCATAGATCCGGAAAATAAGCGCGCAGCCTTCGCCAATAATGACAATCCGATGTGGACTAGTGACCTCGCCCAAGCGCTATTCGATGAGATTTAAGGAATTCCAATGATTACCACCCTAATCCTTGCCGCCATCACCGCATCCGAAGTCTGGGGCACGTGGAAAGCGCTCAAAAAACCATCTTCCCCGGGGATGCTTATCGCGTCAGCGATTATCAGCATCGTCATAATCGCCTTCATTGGTAACGCAGTTCCGTGGTACAGGGAAGTCAACTACGGATGGTGGTACGCTCTCGTAACCGCTTGTTCCCTACACATGGGCGCCGTCGCCTGGCGTATTTACACAGATCACAGTGAAAAGTCTCCGAAGACAGATAGCCTCGTGCGCGCCGCTTAAAGGTCGCCCGCATCGCGGGTGAGGATCGCGGCAGTCTCGGTTACAGAGCGCAATGAGCTTGCCGATGCCCCAGCCGGAAACACATCAAAGTGATCCACGAGCAGCTCACGCGGCATGCCAATGCGGTCCAGGTGGCGGGCAAGTGAAATCGCCTCTGCCCGCGCGTCTTTCCCGGAAAGTGCGACACCGACTCGGCGGCCTTCGGAAAGGTGCTCGCCCATCCCATCGAAATGCTTAGGGGTAGAAAGGCGGTCGCGGTATTGCGCATCAACGAGGAATGTTTTCGCGGCCCCAGCCACCGACCACAGCGGCGGACAATAAAGATAATCCGCCTCAAAGCGCAGGAGGGTCTCGAGTGCCACCTCGTCAGGGACGGCGGGTATCGAATCAAAATCGGTGGTTCCTGGAATGCGGCCAGCGATGACATCGGCAAGCAGCGGTTCATCCAGTTGCACCACGACCTCGCCGTGGAAGCGGCGTGCAACATCGGTGGCGTGGGTGCGGATGCCGTGCAGCAGGGCATCGGAAAGCTCCGCAAAGGCACCGGAATCGGTGAGTACGCGGTGACCATCGGCAAGCTCAATGCTGGCCGCCAGCGACCACGGGCCGAGCGCCTGCACCTTGATGCGAGGCACGGTCTCTCCCCACACCTGCTGCACCTCATCGAGATCGCGCTCGAGTCGGTCCCACGCGCGGCGAGTAAGCAGCTGGGGACGGGCCGTCATGCGCCACGAACGGGGGCCGCGATCGATGGTGATGGCCTCGAGCATGCTTGCGGTACGCCCCACCGAATCGGAGCCCAGCCCGCGTTCCGGTAGCTGCGGGATGGCGGGAAGCTCGGTCTCGCCCATAATGATGTCCGCTGCCTCCGCCATAGAGGTGCCGGGCATGGGCCCGAGTGCGAATCCGGTCATTTACACGGTCTCGCAGATGGTGCCGGAACCGATGACGATATCGCCCAAGTCATCTGGGGAAGGCAAGTACAGCACCGCAGCCTGTCCGCGGGCAACGCCAGACAGTGGCTCCTTGAGCTCCAGGCGCATCGAATCAGCGGCGCGGTCCACGTGGGCAATGCACGGCACTACGGAACCGTGCGCACGAACCTGCACCTCGCACTCAAAGTCGCCGTCCATACCAGGGTGCAGGTACTTCAAGCGGTCAGCCCTGATGGCGGTAACCGCCAGGTCCTCGCGCGCGCCAACAGTCACCGTGCCCGTTGCAGCATCGATATCGGTGACGTAACGCGGGCGGCCATCGGCAGCCGGGGCCTTGATGTCCAGGCCCTTGCGCTGGCCGATGGTGTAGTTCCACGCACCATCATGTTCCTTAAGCTCCGTTCCCTCTTGGTCCACGATCATGCCGGGGCGAAGGCCGATCCGCGATCCAAGGAACTGCTGGGTATTTCCGTCTGGAATGAAGCAGATGTCATAAGAATCCGGCTTCTTCGCTGTGGAAAAACCGTGCGCCGCAGCCTCTTCGCGGATTTGCGGCTTGGGGGTATCACCGATGGGGAAAAAGCAGTGCTCCAGCTCCTCGGCGGAAATGACGCCGAGCACATAAGACTGGTCTTTATTCTCATCCTTGGAGCGGCGCATGTAGCCATCATCATCAAGGGTGGCGTAGTGGCCGGTCGCAACGGCATCAAAGCCTAGAGCCATGCCCTTTTGCAGCAGCGCACGGAACTTAATCTTCTCATTGCAGCGCAGGCAGGGATTCGGGGTTTCACCGCGGGCATAGGAATCCACGAAGTCCGTAATAACCTCTTCCTTGAATTCCTCCGAAAAGTCCCAGACATAGAACGGAATGCCCAACTTATCGCAAATGCGGCGGGCATCGGCGGAATCCTCCAACGAACAGCAGCCGCGGGCCTTTTCGCGCGTTTGCTGCGCGTCCTTATGCAGGGCCAGGTGCACGCCGACGACATCGTGGCCAGCCTCCACCGCACGGGCGGCGGCGACAGATGAGTCCACGCCACCAGACATTGCTACCAATACTCGCATTGCATTCCCCTTTAAATACCTCGACTACAGGCCCGAAAGTGTACTCCCTTGCCCCAACGCAGCTTAAATCGATTCCATTCCCTAAGCTTGAATCCCATGGGTAGAAAGCGAGCTGCGAACAGGTCAGGCATCACCGGGACCTACGAGATATCCACCGGCACCGCCGAGGTCGTACCGGATGAATTCCGCGACGGAGCTTATATCCTTAACGTCAATGGCGTTCCTAGCAGCCATATCGTGCTGGGCGAGCCGCAGGAACTCGACTTTGAATATATGCGCTGGATCGCAGCGGCGGTGGAACACCTTAATACGGTCTCCCCTAATAAGCTGCGCGTTACCCACCTCGGCGGGGCCGGCTGCTCACTCCCGCGCTACTTCGCCGACCTTTGGCCGGACAGCCGCCATACGGTAGTCGAGCTTGATGCCAAGCTGGGCGAATTAGTCCGCGAGCTTTTCGATGTCCCCCGTTCTCCCACCGTCAAAATCCGCCCCGGCGATGCCCGCAAGGAAACCGAAGGTTTTCTGCCCGCCAGCCGCGATATCATTATCCGCGATGTCTTCTCTGGGGACACCACGCCGAAAAATCTAACGACGGCGGAGTTTTTCCAAGCGGCCAAATTGTCCCTGTCTGCCGGCGGCCTTTATGTGGCCAACTGCGGCGATCACTCGGACCTCCAATTGGCGAAGAAAGAATTGGCCGGGCTTTCTGAGGTCTTCGATCACCTCGCTGTAATCGCTGACCCGCCCATGCTCAAGGGGCGCCGATATGGAAACATCATCTTACTGGCCTCAGATACACAACTGCCAGCTGAGGGCTCGGTACAAGCCGCTCAGCTGGCAAAGGCACTCTTAGGCGGGGCCGTTCCCGCACACTTTAAGGATGAAAGCTGGACCCGTAAATTCTTTGCGGGAGCTACTTCAGCACGCGATTGAGCAAGTCAGCTACTTGATCGGCATCGAAGTCCGGCACGTCAGCACCGGCCTTCTTCGCCGCATCCTTAGCTTCTTCGACCTGGTTGCCGGAAACTTCGCCCTTGTCGACGCCATTGACATGGCCCGCGTTGTCAAGCAGTAGTGCCAAGTCGCCGACGGTGAAATCACCGACCGCCATCTTGCCAAGTTGCTTCAGAGGTAGAGCGTCCTCCTCTTCCAAGGCCTTCACAAAGGCCGCCAAGCCCTCAGCAGCCTGGGCATCGAGGCCGGCGTCTTTGGCGGCATCGGCAAGCTGGGGCATTGCAATGAGGCCAGCCGCAAGGGCGAAGATTGCACCAATCACCGGCGTGCTATCGGAGCTAAGGTCCACACCATCGTCGAGGACGAGGCTATCGAGCGCGCCGCCGATATCGACGTAATTGCCGCCGCTAAAAGACTCTAGCTGCTGCTTCGAGCCATTAAAGAGGTTCAAGTCCACATCGGTGGGAATACCAGCGACCTTGCCCGATCCAGAGCGCTGCCAGAAGGACAGGTTCTTCCACCCACCCACTGGATCCGGGGCTTCATCCTGGTATGCCGCCAACCACAGTGGCATATTGGAGAACTTCTGGGAGTTATTCATCTCGCCCATCCAGAAGTACTTGTAGGTATAAATCATTGGGGTGCGGTTGGTCAGGCGCTTGAGCTCGGAGGTAAATTCCTCGATCCAGCTCTCCAACTGGGAGGCCGACTTGCCCTCGGAGACCTCGATATCAAGCACCGGCGGCAACGTCTGATTCGGCGCCAACGCAATCTGCGCCGCAAAGTTAGCCGCCTGCGTCTTCGCATCGCCAGCTGGGCGCGCATAGTGGTATGCGCCAGTCTTCAGGCCGTGCGCATTGGCCGCTTGGATGTCTTTAACGTAGTGCGGGTTAATCCAGTCCCCACCCTCGGTGGCCTTAACAAAGGCGAAGGACTGGCCGTCAGATTTCACCTTATTCCAGTCAATAGGCATGCCACCGGGGTGCTGGTGGGCAGCAATATCGATGCCTTTCGGTGCGCTGTTTCCCAATGCTGCCTGCGCGGCAGCGGTCCCGCTCACCGTGACTGCAACTGCAGCGATAACCGCGATGATGCTCTTGCGGAGTGCCCTCATAGTTGTCATGCGCGAGAGTCTAACAATCATTCACACTAATCACATTTACAACACGCGTACCACGCGTGGGAATTTTTCACTCCCCTATCCAGTTTTTCGGAAATGTACCATTTAGAACACATATTCGCTTTTCGGCTTGCGGGAGTCAAACGGATAACTTATGGTAAACCTATGAACATTAGCAACTTAGTGCGAAACTCGGGGGATAATCGCCATGGAACCCTACTACCTCATCACTGATCCACACGATGACATAGCAGTTAGTGCCACGTGTAATAGAAAATCCGACTACCTACTCTGGAAGGAAATTCGACCAAGTTTAGAAGATGATTTCGATATTGCGTGTCATACGCTGGCAGGTCGCACCGGCTTAAGCGAACGGCGCACGAGGGATATCACCATGGCGCTATACCGCTTAGAGGAATTGCCACGCACAAAACTGCTGCAGGAAACCTACTACTTCCTCGACTTCTCTCGGCTTATCACCATTGATTCGGTCTTAAGCAAACTTGGCGAGGTAGACAGCGGCGTCCTTCAACGCATAGACGCCGAATTGGAAAAATACCTGACTCCCACAAAGCCGGGTCAAAACTTTCCATCAAATGCTGCCCTTCGCCGAAAGCTCAATGGGCTTATCACCATGGAATCCCCAGACACCACAGGTGATAAGGAATCTGAGGAAGAAGACGGGCGAAATGACTCCTATTTCATCTACCCCACCGCGGGCGGACGAGCAGGGTTAAACGTAGAGTTCGATGAAGATACACTCATCCTCATTGACGAGGTTGTTCAGCGTACTTCGGAAGGGCACGGACTCAGTAAGGCCGATGCACTGGCCCAGCTGATCCTCGGAACCATCGAAGATAAATCTCAGGTACACCTTTATATGTACCGCGCCAGCGACGTAAAAGCGGCTCCAGGATTTATCCAGGGCTACGGGTGGGTTCACCCAGATACCGCTGACCGTCTAACACCGATCACTACCTGGGACATGGACCAAGCGGCAACAAGGGTAAGCCCGGCCTACTCCACGCCGCCGCTCATCGGTGCCTATGTGGAAGGCCGCGATGGTGTGTGCCGCTGGCCTGGGTGCAACCGCCCAGCCTACAGGTGCCAAAAAGACCACCGGATCGATTTCTCAGAGGGAGGAAAGACGACGGCTGGAAATTTAGCCTCGCTGTGCCAGCACCACCACAACGTAAAGACGGATAAAAGCGCCTTTTACATCATGGATCCGCACAGCGGGGATATCATCTGGCTCTTCCAAGACGGACGGTGGGCATACGACGAACCGCAGGGACCGCTAGCGGCGAAAAACAAGAACTGGGCGCTAACTGTTGCCCAGGCAATCGCCGCCCGGCGGAATGCTGCCAAAGAAAGGGCTGATACTTAAACCGTGCGGGCTCGGGCAACAACCTCTGGTAAATGCGCGAGCACGTAATCCACATCGTCTTCGGAAGTAAGGCGTCCCAGAGTGAACCGGAGGGACCCAATTCCTTCTTCCTCGCTGACACCCATTGCAGAAAGCACATGGGACATGCGGTTGACGCCTGCGCTGCAGGCACTGCCGGTCGATGCCTCAATCTGCAGCGAGTCCAGCAACATGATGAGGCTATCGCCATCGGTGCCGGGGAAAGAAACGTGTAGGTGCGACGGCAAGCATGGCTCGGTGGAATTCACGACAACGTTGTCGATGGATGAGAGGATCCCATCCCGCAGCTTATTCCGAAGTGCAGCGATGCGCTCGCCCTCGGCAGCGCTTTCTGCGATCGACTCCTCCAACGCAGCGGCGAGCGCGGAGGCGCTAGCTACGTCTACCGTGCCAGGGCGAAGTCCGCGTTCTTGCCCGCCTCCGTAGGAAATCGGCTGCGGCGCAGGGGTGCGCTTGGCCAAAAGCACGCCAATACCGCGCGGGCCACCAAATTTGTGGGCGCTGGCGGCAAGCGTTGTGATGCCCAATTCCGCAAAATTGATGGGCAGCTTGCCCGATACCTGCACCGCATCCACGTGCATGGGAATACCGGATTGTTGCGCGAGGGAGGCGAGATCCTCGATGGGCTGAATCGCACCGGTTTCGTTATTGGCCCACATGCAGGTGGCAAGATCGGCAGGTTCCGCGAAGGCGCCCCCATCACTAATATGCCCGCTGCGGTCCACAGGGAGCAGATCCACGGTGGCGCCGGCTTGGGCAAGCTTGCTCACGGTATCGCGCACCGCTGGGTGCTCAATATCCGTCGAGATGATGCGGTTGGTATCTCCCGCCGCATAAAGCCCCTGGATAGCAATATTATCCGCCTCGGTGCCAGAAGAGGTAAAAATGACCTCGATGGGTTCGCACCCAAGGAGGGAGGCGACTTTCTCGCGGGCATCGTCAAGCACGGAGCGGGCCCTACGGCCAGAGGCGTACTGCGCGCTGGAGTTGAGCGATCCGGAGGCGGCAACCCATGCGTCGATGGCGGATTGACGCATCGGCTGGGTTGCTGCGTAGTCGAAATAGTGCGACATTACTGGCGCGCCTTCAATTCCTCGGTTAAAGCTGGGGCGATTTCGTGCAGGTCTCCGACGACGCCGAGATCGGCGATTTGGAAGAACGGTTCATCTTGGTCCTGGTTAATCACCACGATGGTGCCGGAGGTCTGCATGCCCGAGGTGTGCTGAATGGCACCGGAAATGCCCAAACCAATGTAGAGATCTGGCGACACGGTCACGCCTGTCTGGCCCACCTGGTGAGTAGCGTCGTAGAAGCCTTCATCGACGGCGTCGCGGGTGGCACCGACGGCGCCACCGAGGGCATCGGCAAGCGGCTCTACGATCTCGCCGAACTTATCGCCGACGCCGCGGCCGCCGGAAACCACAACCTTGGCTGCGGTGAGCTCGGGACGGGCGGACTTCTCGGCCGGAGTAAAGGAATTAACCTTGACATCCTTATCGGTTGCCGCAGGCAGTGGCATTGGGGCCGCCTGAGTTTCCACCTGCTGGGGCTCCGCCGCAACGGAACCCGGCTGCAGGGTATAAATCGGGCAGCTGCCAGTGGCCTGCGAAGTGGTCTCGTAGGTGCCGCCGAAAATGGTCATCGTTGCAGACCCATCCGCCGCAATGGAATCCACATTGACGAGTGCACCGGAGGCCAGGCGGGCGGACAAGCGGCCCGCAATCTCGTTATTCGTCGGGCTGGCGGCCAGAACGATGGGCGCCGGATTGGCTGCGCCCAGGGCGTGCAAAGCATCAACCTCAGGGGTCACCAGGCGCTGGTCATAATCCTCCGCCGTTGCCTGCACTACCTGGGCGGCACCGAGGGCGGCTAGCTCGGCATCGAAGGAATCTGCCTGCTTTCCGACGACCACCGCAGACACCGTCCCCAATTCGCGTGCGGCGGTAATGAGCTCACCGGTAACGGGGAGAATGCTGTCTGCATCGTGTTCAACAAGTACGTAAACGTGAGACATTTCTACTCCTAAATCAAGTTCTTTGCGGCAAGGAAGTCAGAAATCTTCTTCGCAGCATCCTGCGGCTGTGGCTCCGAGATAACCTCGCCGGCCGTGCGCGGTGGGCGCTTAGAAGAAGAAGTGACCGTCGTGGTTGGTGCAATGGCATCAATGCCTAGGTCGGCCACGCTCAATGTGGTGATTTCTGCCTTCTTAGCGGCCATAAGCCCCTTGAAGTTTGGGAAGCGCGGTTTATCAGACTTATCGGTGACGGACACAATCGCAGGAAGGGCGGCCTCGAGCTCCCAGGTTCCGCGGGCGTCTTCGCGGCTGCCTTTTACCGCGCTGCCCGAAAGTTCTACCTGGTGTAACTCGGTCAAGGCGGGCAGTTGGCGGTATTCAGCGAGCAATCCAGCCAGCGTGCCGGTCGAGGCATCGGAAGCCTCATTGCCCAAGGTGATCAGTTGGACCTCCTCCAGCGTGTTAATCGCTGCGTTCAGGGTCCACGCGGTAGACAGTGCATCGGCGCCGGCCAGTGCATCGTCAGATACGAGGACCGCGTCATCTGCACCCATCGCAAGGGCCTTGCGGAGGGCCTCGTCTGCTTGTGCGGGGCCCATCGTTAAAGCGACAACACGGTAGTTTTCATCCGGATTATCATCGCGCAGGCGTAGCGCCTGTTCCACGGAGTATTCATTAATCTCATCAATGATGTTGTCCACGGAGGTGCGATCCAGGGTGTGGTCATCCTCCAGAGATTTGGTGGACCACGTATCCGGTACATGCTTGACCAGAGCCACAATCGTTGGCATTGGGGGCACTCACCTTTCCGATAGATTTATGTTGCGTAATTCTCTTCGGACGATAATACTCGGGGTTGGCAAAGCAACGCGATACCCTGTGAGCCAATTCGCGTAATGATGACCGCGAATGGCCGCGATCCCTTCAACTTCATCTGCTTTCTTAGCTGATCAGGGTCCACGTCTACGCCGCGCACAAGGATTTCTAGGCTGCCTGCATCATAAGATTTTAGTACCGATTTTAGGCGCTTTAGGGGGACCTTTTCTATGAATGGAAATCCCGACATTCCCTGCGGGATGCGATCCCCTGTTAGGTACGCAATCCGCGGATCGATCTGCCATAATCCTTCGCGCGCCGCATAATGCTGCACGAGGCCCGCGCGCACCACTGCCCCATCGGGGTCAATGAGATACGTGCCAATCTCGCCCGCCTCTGGCAGGTTGTGCTCTTCATCCGTGAGGACGTCAACTGACTCGCCCTGAATCATCACCGCGTGCCTGCCCGTGCCGAGGCCAGGTGTGTAGAGGCACGCCTCCTTAACTGCTCCATTGATGCTGCTTACGGTGACCAATCCGTCCCAGTCACTGAAATCGAGACCGGGTGCGCACTTGATGGCCAGGTGTGCGTCCCTGTGCGCAGCGATTAGGTCCGGCAGCGGTGGCAGCAAATCCTCCGGGCGGGAAATCCGCCGCCCTGCCTTCCTGCGGGCGGGATCGGCGATAATGACATCCGCCGTGGTGGTCGTAGTGAGTGCATCTGCTTGAAAGAACGAGTCAGAATCCAAATTATGCCGGGCCATGGCAATGCGCGAGGCGTCGATATCGGAGCCGAAGTAGTCAAGGCCCGACCCGTAGCCTTCGGTGCCGATGGAACACGTGACATCGTGGACGGTGCGCATCCCTTTCTGCTGCAGGAATTCTGAGCGATAGCGCGCGACAGGCAGCGGGGTGGCTTGCTGGGCGGAATCGGCATCCATAAGCCAGGTCTCAGGCAGCTTTCCGCCCCGCCGGGCAGTAAGTAGCTCCATGGCGCAGCGCGCATAATCGCCGTAGGCCGCTTTCAGCTTTTCCAGATCCTTCAGCTGCGCAGCCTTGCTCAGCTCCAAGTCCCAGCTGGCAAGCTCGGCGTTATGCTCGCTTAAGAAACGGACTTCATCAATGTTAAAGCTCATATTCGCTCTGTAGGGGTGGTCGCGAAATATTCCGCGTATTGCGGATCGTCGCGGAGGTCGCCGATAACGGGGCGAAGGTCGGACGAAGAGGCATCATCAAGCACCTCTTGGACGGTGGAGTACTTGCATAACCGTTGCATTTGCGCCCACGTGGGAACTACGAGACGGACGAGTCCGGCACGCCAGCCCTCCAAGATAAGCTGCGGCGAAAACCAGCCAGCGTCATCGGCCTCATGCGTGTCCCCGTCAGGCTCCTGCCCGCTCGGTAGCAGACCGACGAAGAAAAAGGTATCGAACCAATGGTTTTTGCTTTGCCCCACCCACCGGGCCCATGGAAGGAGCATATCGGCATCGACGCGCATCCCGTTATTGCTAAGAAACTCGGTAAAAGAAATGGTGTGGTCTTCTAAGAGCCTACGTTCGCGGTGATAGCGGCGCGCATTAGAAATCGTGCCGTCATCCCGGATCGCAAACAAGGTACCGGATTCCTCAAAGAGCTCGCGGGCCGCGGCAAAGACCAAGGCGTGGGCCTTGTACTTGGTCACACCCATCCGCCGCGCCATAGATACGACAGACTTTCCGGCCCACAACTCACCGGAATCCCACGAACGCGGCGGGAAATCGCGCGGGTCTACCCCACCGCCAGGAAATACGGCATGGCCCGGGTAGTTCCGCATGGTGCTTACGCGTTCTTGCACCCAGACCTCGAGCCCTCCGGGGCCATCTCGAAGCAAGAGCACAGTCGCCGCCATGCGCCCACCGTTAAACCCGGTGGTATCGCTGGCGTCGATCGCATCGAGCTGGTCATGAATCTCGTTGGTCATTAAGATGTCCGGCGGGCAAAGTATCGCTGCCCAATGCGATCCACTTGGATGGGTTGGTGGAAGGCCTGGGACAGGTTCTCCGAGGTCAGCACGGAGTTAATGAGCCCCTTCGCTACTACTTCTCCGTCATCCAGAAGCATTGCGTGGGTAAAGCCATACGGGATTTCTTCCACGTGGTGGGTAATCATGACGATGGCTGGGGCATCCGGATCCATCGCGAGATCGCCCAAGTACCCCACGAGGTCCTCGCGCCCGCCGAGGTCCATGCCGGCAGAAGGCTCATCCAGGATGAGCAGCTCCGGATTGGACATCAAAGCGCGGGCGAGGATGACGCGCTTCTTCTCGCCTTCCGAAAGCGTGGTCCACGTGCGATCCTTCAAGTGGCTGGCACCGACCTGGGCCAAGATGTCATCGGCGCGGGAAAAGTCCATGTCTTGGTACTCTTCGCGCCACCGACCCAAAACCGCATAACCGGCGGAAATAACGAGGTCGTAGACCCGCTCATCCGCGGGAATGCGCGATTGCACGGCGGCAGAGGACAGACCAATCAGTGCGCGCAGGTCACGCATATCGGTCCTGCCAATTTGCTCGCCCATCAAAAAGGCCGTGCCTTTGGAAGGAAATTCCTCCGCGGCCGCCATGCGTACCAGGGAGGTCTTTCCGGCACCATTCGGCCCGATGATGACCCAGCGTTCATCGAGCTCGACCTGCCAGTCCACGGGCCCTACCAAGTTCTTGCCACCGCGGCGAAGCTCCACGCCACGGAAGTCGATGAGCCAGTCTTGATCAGTTGGGGTTACGTCGTTCACGCCTTCCATTGTGACTGATCTCTTCACCGCCCGCAGTAATTGACACAGCTCCGCCGACTTTAATACAGCGCGCTCGCCAGCTTCGTGCGCGCCTCAAGAACGCGCGGATCATTGCCGGCAAAAAGGCCGAAGAGCTCGAGCAGGCGTTCCCTGAGCTGCGCCTTCTCATCGCCTGCGGTGACCTTCATGGTCTCAATGAGGCGGTCGAAGGCCTTTTCTGGGGCACCTGCCACCACTTCTGCGTCAGCGGCGCGCATTTGCTTATCGATGTCCCCCTTATCCCCATCTGCAGCAGCAATCGGGTCCTCGGTTTGGTTTGCTGGATCCAACCGCTTGAGAAGCTTGGTGGTGTCTCGGGCCTGCTTAATCTGCGTATTATCCGGTTCCGCTTCCAAGATGGACTCATAAACCTTAATCGCACCATCGAAATCGCCGGAGTTCAGGAAGGATTCTGCCTCCTGCAAGCGAGGGTCGTCCTCTTCTTCCTCTTCCGCTGCGGCCGGTGCAGACTCAAGTCCCTTGAGCTGCGGTCCGACGTTTTCTACCAAGCTATCCAGCCACTGCTTGAGAGCATCCTTTGGCTGGGCTCCCTCGAAATTGGTCAGCGGTTGACCGGCGCCAATGGCAACCACGGTAGGTAGGTTCTTCACGCCGAAAGCCTGCGCCACCTGTGGAGTAGCATCCGCATCCACATAGCCTACGAGGAAGCTAAGGTTGCCAGCCGTAGCTAGTTCCTGCAGGTCCTGCTTCAGCTGGTCGGACTGCGTAGAGCGCGAGGTGCCGATGAGGACGACGACCGGTACCTCAGTGGAGCGGCGCACCACCTCGGTCTCAAAATTCGCCTCGGTGACGGTAAAAAATGGCTGGACTCCACTAGACTGCCCAGCCGCCGGCTGCTCTTGTGCCTGCTGGCGAGCTTCCGCACGCGCCTTGACCTGGCTGAGATCGAGGGCACCGCCTACATAAGCATTATTCGCAGAAGTCATTAATCCTCCTTAGCTAAACGCCGATTCACGGCGTCTACTTTATCTGTCAGTTGATTCTTCACGCCTTCGCGGATATCAGCCTTAATAACCAATGAGGTACGCGGCGATACCGCACGCACCGCTTCGGTGGCCTTTTTAATCGTGCCGAAAACCTCGTCCCACTCGCCTTCTAAAAGGGTGAACATGGCGTTGGTTTCATTAGGCAGACCTGATTCCCGCACCACGCGGACTGCCTCCGCCACGGCATCGGCCATCTCGCCGGAATCATTATCCACCACTGCGGGTGCTACTGAAAATGCAACAATCATGCCCGCAAGTCTACCTTCGCTCCCAGCAGTGCCGGTGCCAATGACGGCGGTCATCGCCCTGCCTGCCGGTATCGCGCGGCCAGGCGACGATGTGGGCAACCCCAGGCGGAATATTTTGATTACACCCCGGGCAAATATAGAATTTTTGCGCCCGCGCGGAGCCAATATGCCGCATCATATAAGGCTCCCCGTGGGTCCAGCTCGGCCCCTCGACCGTCTGCGAACCAAAGAAGGTGGAGCCATCCTTGGGCAGTGGCCGGAATTCCTGTGGTTTTCGCCTATTTCGCCGTGGCATTAAAACAACCGCAATTCTTTCGACTCGAGTCCGCGCAGCTCCTGATAGTCCAGAACCACGCACCGGATCCCGCGGTCTTCAGCCAGCGTTCGGGCCTGCGGCTTAATTTCTTGCGCCGCAAAGATACCAGATACCGGGGCGATTAACTCATCGCGGTTGAGCAGTTCCAGATAGCGGGTTAATTGCTCGACCCCGTCAATCCCACCGCGGCGCTTGACCTCCACGGCGACATTCCGGTTATCGGCATCTTTAGCCATGATGTCTACTGGGCCAATGGCCGTGGGATACTCGCGGCGCACGAGGGTGAAATTGGAGCCCAGCGTGTCGATCTTTTCGGCCAATAGCTCCTGCAGGTGCGCCTCCACACCGTCTTTTACTAGGCCTGGATCTTCGCCCATGTCATAGGAGATGTCCTCGTGGATTTCCGCAATCGTAATGCGCAATTGTTCACCCTTAGGGTTTTCCACTAGCCACAAGACCTCACCCGTGTCATTGCCATCCACGTCCTCAATGACGGATTCCTGCACCGTACACGGCGGCGTCATCCAATTCAGGGGCTTGTACGCGCGGTCATCGGCATGCACCGATACCGAGCCGTCTGCCTTGACAATGAGCAGGCGGTCCGCCAAGGGCAGGTGGGCGTCGAGCCGTCCCACGTAATCAACTGAACAACGGGCGATTACTAAGCGCATGGCTACTACCCTAGCCTGTCGCTATTGGCGCTTGGACTGCCGGGTGGCTCGCTCTCGCAACTGCTGGTAATCAAAGCGCTGTTGCCGCTTGGACGGCGCCGCCTCGACCCAAGCTTCGAAAGCCATAATCCCGCGGGAATCGGAAGCCAGCTCGTATTCCGCATCCCCGGTGCTAAAGTGCACCACTTCGGTGGCATCAGACATGAAAGAAGCCTCGTCATCATCCAAAGAACGGGAGTTCAAAATGGTGATGTCGAGGCGGTTAAACCACAAGTTATAGCGCGGAAATACAGAACGCAGCTTGAAATATTCCACGACTTCGCCGGTATAGCGCAGCACGCCATGGCGCCAGGAAAAGCTATCCTTCGCCGGCATTGAGCGCAATAACACCGCGGTTCCGCGCGAGCGCAGAGTAAAAAATCGCAGGGCCGCCAGCAGAACTACTAGCAATACCACCAACGCTAAGGCCCACAGGACCACCGAGATAACCGTCGAATTCATGGGCTCCACACGCCATCCTTGGTTAGTGAAAGAACATTTATTTGGATTGTAGCGCCTGATTCCGCTTCTGCGCCAATAGGCAAAGACAAAGAAAACGTGAAAAAGCGCACCGGATAAATTCCGGTGCGCTTTTCTGAGAGCAGGAAGGGCGGCTATTGCTGCCCTCTCCTACCAATCCAAGGTTTATTCAGCCTTTGCTGCGCGGCGAAGTGCACGCAATGCAGCCTCACCGCGGGACTTGGTGAGCTCATGAGCCGAAGAGGAATCCTCTTCCGCCTTGGCCTCATCCACCTCATCGGACCAGATGGCCCAATCAGCGAGGACGGTAATCTTGTCCTGGGTAACGGAGAGGAAGCCACCCTGGACGGCGGCAACGCGCCGCGCGCCATCAACTGGGTGGATGGTCACTACGCCATTGTCGATCAACTGACCGATCACAGGCTCGTGACCGGGAAGCACGCCGATCTCACCCTCGGTGGTCTCAGCCGTCACTATGGAGGCCTGACCAGACCACAATGAGCGCTCGACGGAAACCAATTCGGCGGTGATGTCAGCCATGTGCCTCTCCCTACTTCTCGTTCAACTTCTTGTATGCAGCTTCGACGTCGTCCAAGCCACCCAAGCCGTTGAAGGCCTGCTCTGGGTAGTGGTCAAACTCACCGTTGCAGATGCGCTCGAAGGCATCGATGGTGTCCTGCAGCGGCACGTAAGAACCCTCCAGGCCAGTGAACTTCTGCGCAACGAAGAAGTTCTGGCCCAAGAAGCGCTCAATACGGCGGGCACGCTGCACGGTCACCTTGTCTTCTTCAGACAGCTCGTCCATACCAAGGATGGCGATGATGTCCTGCAGTTCCTTGTTCTTCTGCAGAATACCGATGACGCGCTGTGCTACCTCGTAGTGCTTCTCGCCCACAATGCCTGGCTCGAGAATACGAGAGGTAGAGGTCAGCGGGTTCACTGCTGGGTAAATACCCTTGGAAGCAATGGCACGGTCCAGCTCGGTCGTCGCATCCAAGTGGGCGAAGGTCGTAGCTGGGGCCGGGTCAGTGTAGTCATCGGCAGGCACGTAAACGGCCTGCAGAGAGGTAATGGAACGACCCTTGGTGGAGGTAATGCGCTCCTGCAACACACCCATCTCATCAGCCAAGGTTGGCTGGTAACCCACGGCGGAAGGCATACGACCCAGCAGGGTGGATACCTCGGAGCCGGCCTGGGTGAAACGGAAGATGTTGTCAATGAACAGCAGCACGTCCTGGTTCTGCACATCGCGGAAGTACTCCGCCATGGTCAGGCCGGACAGAGCCACGCGCATACGGACTCCTGGTGGCTCGTCCATCTGGCCGAAGACAAGTGCAGTATCTTGCAGAACGCCCATCTCTTCCATTTCCAGGAAGAGGTCGGTGCCCTCACGGGTGCGCTCGCCGACGCCAGCGAAAACCGACGTACCGGAGAACTCGCGGGCAATACGGGTAATCATTTCCTGGATCAGGACGGTCTTACCCACACCTGCACCACCGAAGAGGCCAATCTTGCCACCCTTAACGTAAGGGGTCAGCAGGTCAATGACCTTAATACCGGTTTCGAGAATCTCGGTCTTGCCCTCGAGCTGGTCGAACGCTGGTGGCTCGCGGTGGATGCCCCACTGCTCGCCATCGCGGCCGAGGCCCGGCTCGTCGAGGCAGTCACCGAGGGCGTTGAAGACGTGGCCCTTGACGACGTCGCCGACGGGAACGGAGATAGGCTCTCCGGAGTCGACTACCTCGGCGCCACGGACAAGGCCGTCGGTAGGTGCCATGGACACGGTACGAACGAGGTTGTCACCGAGGTGCTGAGCGACCTCGAGGGTGACGGTCTTTGCCACAGCTTCGAGCTTAATCTCGACGTGGAGTGCGTTGTACAGGGCCGGAAGTGCCTCGCGTGGGAATTCCACGTCCACCACCGGACCGATGACGCGCACGACACGACCGGCGACTGCCGAAGACTGTGCATTCTGCTCTTGCAGAGCTGTAGTCATAATCTAGTCACTTTCTGCGCTGTCAGATAGCGCGCCAGCGCCACCGACGATCTCTGAAATTTCCTGGGTAATCTGCGCCTGACGGGCCTGGTTGGCCACACGAGACAGGTCATTGACCATCTCGGTTGCGTTGTCAGTAGCAGATTTCATAGCTGTACGGCGTGCAGCGGACTCGGAAGCCGAAGCCTCCAAGAACATAGCAAACAGGATACGCGAGACGTACTGCGGAAGCAGCGCGTCCATCAGGGTATCCGCGTCCGGCTCGAACTCGAAGTCCGCGGAAATGTTATCCACTGGCTCCGGATCCTCCAGTGCGGAGTCACCCATCTCGTACTCCTCGCCCTGCACTACCGGCTCAACGGGCAAAAGCTGCTGTGCACGCGCGGTTTGGGTCAGCATGGACTCAAACTCGGTGTAGACCACATGCACCTGGTCAAAGCCGGTAACACCTGCACCTTCACCTTCCGCGTGCAGGCCCTCGCGGCCCTTGGTAGTGCCCTTAGAACCAGCAACGAAGCCATCGATCATGTGGCGACGCACATCGTGGGTGCCCTCCCAGGTTGGGTCCTGAGAGAAACCATCCCAGCTGCCCGCTACCTCTTCCTCACGGAAGTTGTAGTGGCCGATGCCCTTGCTGCCGGCGACGTAGCGAACTACCTCGTAGCCCTTGCTTTCGAGGAGGGCCTTGAGCTGGGCTGCCTTCTTGAAGACGTTGTTGTTGTAGCCACCGCACATGCCTCGGTCAGAGGTGATTACGAGAATCGCGGCGACATTGCCGTCTTCACGCTCACGCAGCATAGGGTGCTCTAGCGTCGACGCTGCAGCCAACCTGTTCATGACGTTGGTCAGCTCAATCGCGTACGGCTGAGAGGCTTCCACCCGAGCCTGCGCTTTGGTAATGCGCGAGGTAGCAATGAGCTCCTGGGCTTTAGTGATCTTCTTAGTCGAGTTCACGGACCGGATGCGGTCGCGTAATTCGCGAAGATTAGCCATCGTTTCTCCTCCCTTCTTTCATATAGACGGTTAATTACGAGAGCTGAACTCTACTTAGCCGTCTTCCGGGAGACGTTGAGCTCGGTGCTTTTCACGTCATTTTCGTCCAAAGGATCTACAGGCTCTTCGGTGCCCAAGTTGGTGCCCTCGGAGGTGCGGAACGTAGGAGCGAACTCCTTGGCTGCAGCCTCGAGTGCTTCCTTGGACTCATCGCTAAGCGCCTTGCCGCCGGCGATCTGCTCAAAGACCTCTGGAGTATTGGCGTTGAGGTACTCGTGCACCTCGGCCTCGAAGCGGCGAACGTCTTCGACGGGAACGACGTCGAAGACGCCTGCCTCGGCGAGGTAAATGGATACCATCTGGTATTCCACCGGCTGTGGCGAGGACTCGGACTGCTTCAGCAGCTCAACCAAGCGGGAACCGCGCTCCAGCTGCGCCTTGGACGCAGAGTCAAGGTCGGATGCGAAAGCAGCGAATGCCTGCAGGTCACGGTATGCAGCCAGGTCAAGACGGAGGTTACCGGCAACCTTCTTCATACCCTTGGTCTGTGCCGCACCACCAACACGGGAGACGGACACACCGACGTTAATAGCCGGGCGCACACCCTGGTTGAAGAGGTCGGACTCCAAGAAGACCTGACCGTCAGTAATGGAAATGACGTTGGTCGGAATGAAGGCACTGACGTCATTAGCCTTCGTCTCGATGATGGGTAGTGCGGTCATAGAACCGGCACCCATGTCATCGGAAAGCTTGGCAGCGCGCTCCAGCAAGCGGGAGTGCAGGTAGAAGACGTCACCTGGGTAGGCCTCGCGTCCCGGCGGGCGGCGCAGCAACAGCGAAATTGCACGGTATGCCTCAGCCTGCTTAGTCAAGTCATCGTAGATGACCAAGACGTGGTTGCCCTGGTACATCCACTGCTGACCCAACGCAGCACCGGAGAATGGTGCCAGCCACTTGTAGCCGGCGGAATCAGAAGCTGGGGCCGCCACGATGGTGGTGTAATCCAGCGCGCCGTGCTCCTCAAGGGTGCGGCGCACGCTGGCGATGGTCGAGCCCTTCTGGCCGATGGCGACGTAAATACAACGGACCTGCTTGTCCTTGTCGCCGGACTCCCAGTTAGCCTTCTGGTTCAAAATGGTATCGATGGTCACCGCGGTCTTACCGGTCTTACGGTCACCAATGATCAGCTGACGCTGACCACGGCCGATCGGGGTCATCGCATCGATAGCCTTGATGCCGGTTTGCATTGGCTCTTCAACCGGCTGGCGCTGCAGCACGGAAGGTGCCTGCAACTCGAGGACGCGCTCCTCTTCGCTTTCGATTGGGCCCAAGCCGTCGATGGGCTGGCCCAGTGGGTTAATAACGCGGCCGAGGAAGTCCTCGCCCACGGGGATGGAAAGGACCTCACCGGTCCTCTTAACCTCGTCGCCCTCCTTGAGGGACTCGTAGTTACCCAAGACCACGACACCAATGGAGTTAGTGTCAAGGTTCTGTGCGACGCCAATAACGCCGCCGGGGAACTCGAGCAGCTCATTCGCCATAACGGATGGCAGGCCAGAAACCTGCGCAATACCGTCAGCTGCCGAAATGACCACGCCGACCTCCTCACGGGAGGCCTCCGCGGAGTAGCTCGAGGTGTAGTTCGCAATCGCACTACGGATCTCGTCGGAGGAGATCGTCAGCTCCGCCATGTTCTTCCTGCTCTCGGTAGTATCTTCCAGCACTTACTTAAATCGTTTCTGTCGTTTCGGCTACACCATCTGGGCACGGAAGCGGGCAATCTTGCCTGCCGTCGAGCCGTCAATGATTTCATCGCCGACGCGGATGCGCATGCCACCGAGGAGGCTGGTGTCAACCTCAGAGTGAATGGACATCGCACGACCATAAATTTTGCCCAGCTTCTCAGCGAGTACTGCCTGCTGGCCTTCATTCAATTCACCCGCAGCGACTACGCGCGCGATGGTGCGACCCTGCAGCGCTGCTGCAGTATCGGCCAATCCGGCAACGTCATCAATGGGGTTCTGCTCTGGGCGGCTGATGGCCTGCAGCGCGAGCGCTTCAGTAAACATCGTCACCTTGCCGTAGAGCACATTTGCCAGCAATCCGCGCTTGCGTGCGGATTCAGCAGTTCGATCGGAAAGCAGCTGGGTAAGCTCGCCCTCGCGGTCCAGAATCTGCGCCAAGCGGAAAAGCTCGTCTTCGACCTGGCCCAACTGGCCCTGCGCCTCGGCGGCGCGCAGCAATGCGCGGCGACCCAAGGATACAAGCCCGTTGACGAAGTCCTTTGGCGAAGACCACTGGTTCGCCGCAGCTTCCTGCAGGATGCTCAGGGCACCGGCAGAAACCTTGGAGCCAAAGAGATTCTCGGCCAAGGACTTGCGCGCTTCAGCCGAGGCGGCGACGTCAATGAAGGACACGCGCAATTCGCGGTCACCATCCAAAACGTCGACGACCTCAAAAATGTCTAGGCCCGCTTGGACTGCACTAGCGACGTTCTTATCGCCAGCGAGGATTTCATCCACACGGGACTGTGAGTTCGCGAGTGCTTCGCGGCTAGCTGCCTTCATAGTTGCCTACTTTCCGGCCGGTGCCACAGAGTCGAGCTCGGACAAAAAGCCATCGATGGTAGAGGACTTCTTGGAGGCGTCAGAAAGCTCGCCGCCCAGAATCTTTTCTGCCAAGTTAATGGAGTTCTGTCCCATTTCGGAACGCAGCTCAGTAACAACCTGCGCACGAGAAGCTTCCAACTGCTTTTCGCCATTGGCGACGATGCGGCGGGATTCCTCTTCCGCTTGGCTCTTCGCGTCAGCCTCGATCTGCTTGCCGCGCTCGCGCGCCTGCTCGCGGATCTCGGCTGCCTCTGCGCGGGCATCAGCCAGCTGAGCATTGTACTTTTCTAGAGCAGCTTTAGCCTCGGCCTGTTGAGCCTCAGCGCGCTTCATGCCGCCCTCAATCCGGTCTTCACGCTCTTCGAGCAACTTGGTGTAACGAGGAAGTACGAACTTCCAGAACAACCAGAGAATTACGATGAAGCACAGCAAAGACCAGAAAATGTCATAGTTCTTGGGCAGAAGAACGGAGAAGCTACCCGAACCTGGGTTCTCCTCGCCCTCTGCTGCAAGGAAATAAACGACGTTATTCATAGGTCTCCCGTCTTAAAAGTTTCGGTTTGGAAAACTCGTACTTTTAGAACAGGAAGCCGGCAACGAGGCCGATAAGGGCCAGGGCCTCGGTGAAGGCGATACCCAGGAACATGGTGGTACGCAGCTGGCCGGCCATCTCCGGCTGGCGAGCCATAGCCTCAACGGTCTTGCCGGCGACGATGCCGATACCGATACCAGGGCCGATAGCAGACAGGCCGTAGCCGATGGTGCCGAAGCCTTCGAACGTCGTAGCAGCATCCTGTGCCAGAATGATTTCGTTCATGGTGAAAGTCGTTCCCTTTCGTAAAAAATCTTCAGTCCGTATCGGACCGAATGTCAGTGTTGTGTAATTAGGTGGATTACTCGGTCGCGCTCGTCGACCTCGTCCTTAGTGCGAATCAGCGTGCAAGGACAACTCAATGTACACCGCCGTCAACAAGGCGAAGATGTACGCCTGCAAGAAGATAACCAGAATCTCGAACAGGCTCATAGCCAAGCCCAAGACCACGGTCAGTCCAGACAGGACGGTCCAACCATTTAGCTGCCAGAAGAAGAAGTTCGTAGCAGAGAAGAGAAGAACCAGGATGATGTGTCCAGCAAGGAAGTTCGCCATGAGACGAATTGCAAGGGTAACCGGTCGCAGAATGAACGTAGAGAAGAACTCAATCGGTACCACCAAAAGGTGCAGTGCCGGTGGCAAGTTCGGAATCACTACGGAGGAGCGAATGAACTTGCCCAAGCCGTAGCGCTTGGCGCCGGCGTAAATCATGACGATGTACGAAACGGCTGCCAACACAATTGGCATACCAATACGACCGTTGGGCGAGACGTTAAGTCCCGGAATAACGGTCGCGACGTTCATAAACAGAACCGCGAAGAAGATGCTAGCGATAATTGGCAGGAATCGCTTTCCCTCCTTCTTACCCAAAATGTCCTCGGCGATATGTACGCGGACGAAGTCGACCGCATTCTCGCCTACATTCTGAATGCCAGAAGGAACCAACTTAGGGTTCTTAAAGGCAGCCCAGAAAAGGATCACCACAATTAGCGTCATCAAAATGCGAATCAGCATCAGGCGATCAAGCGCGAACCATCCATCGGCGAAGTCGCCGAAAAACAGATGGTCGGCATCAATTTGCCCCGGGAAGAATTCTTCACCTAGATCGGGCGTATGGAAGTGCCCTTTCATAGCCAATGTTGTAACGCTCAGCGTTCTCTCCCGTGTTCGGGCCACACAGCCAATAGCTGGCCTCTGTGGTGCGATGGACGTCTCAAACTCTCTGCCTTGAACACGGACTCCGTCGCACATCAGCGTGAACAAGACAGGGATTTACCGTGCAGGATTCAAGCGCAACACTTAACCCCGCGGTAACCCGTTGCAAATCGTATCAGCTGGATCAACAGTTTTCGCACGTGGGGGCCCCATAAGCCACACCCGATAGCGCCATTTCCACCTTTTGCCATACAAAACCGCGCTATTCCTGCCCAATTCACAAACGTGCATTTGATCACACCCTCAGGTCAACACACCTCCTCGGGGGTGACCAGCATCCATTAATGCCAGCATGCAGGCATAAAAAGGCCGCCGCGCAAGCCTGGTGCGCGACGGCTTAACTCTTTTTGCCCTACTCAGGACACGTAGGTGATCCTGGAGGTGACCACGGCCCAGACCTCAGAGCCTAAGGTAACGATGAGTGCTACGACGACGGTGAGAAACAGCGCCCACGTGTCATAGAAATCCATGTCCCGGATAATGGCCAGAACTCCGATGAGGACGATCAACTTGATAAGCCAACCGCCCAATACCACCGCGATGGTGGTGGAGGGCGTCGAGTGGGCGGTAAAGAGCACCGACAGCGCGGTAAACAGGACAAAGCCGCCGCCGAGGGCAGCGCCGACGAGAACGCCCCAAAGCCCGGCGACACCTTGTGCCCCACCCCAGACGGCGAGAGAAATGATGGTAAAGATGCCGAGGGCCGTAGACCCCTTCTTTACGGCGCGCTGCAGCGGCAGGCGCGGGTCATCGAAATTAGGATTTTCCGTTGTGTCACTCACGGACATTCACCCTACCTCACGCACTCGGCGAGTCACGCAATACGCAATCATCCGACGACCTGAGCCCAATCTTGCCCTGCCGCAGTGGAATCAGCGTCGCGCCAAAGGCAATCAACAACGCCATGATGGACAGGCCGATTGCAACTGGCGCTGGCACCATGGAAAACGACACCGCACCAAAGGCCACCGCGGACACCCAGAGATACAACACGAGCACGGTGCGTCGGTGCGTATGCCCCAGAGACAAAAGGCGGTGGTGGATGTGTGCCTTATCCGCAGAAAACGGCGAGCGCCCCTGGGATAGGCGGCGAATTACCGCCCAGACAAGGTCTAAGACTGGAATAAACACCGCAGCGATCACCACGAGGATGGGTGACAAAAGCGCCACGATGTCCACGGTGCCGTAGAGGGACATGTTGATCTTGCCGGAGGCGGAGGTGGAGGCCGCAGCGAGCAAGAGGCCGATAAGCATGGAGCCGGAATCACCCATAAAAATTCGGGAGGGCTCAAAGTTATGGGGCAAAAAGCCCGCACACATCCCCACCAAAGCGGCGCTAATAATTGCGGGTGGATACGCCGATACCGCCCCGCCCTGGTCATGCAGGACGGTCAGCGAGAAGACCAAGATGGCGCCGCCCGCGATGAGCCCGAGGCCCGCAGCTAAGCCATCGAGGCCGTCAACGAAGTTGATGGCGTTGATGAGCAGGACCGTGAAAAAAGCGGTAAGGAGGGTGCTTTGAATCTGGTCGAGTACTACCGTGGTGCCGCCGCCGAAGGGAATGAAAAGCAGCGTCCAGGTTAGGCCCAGACCACTCATCAGGGCGGCGGCAAAGAGCTGCCCAAAAAGTTTAATGAGGGCCCCGAGTTCCAGGTAGTCATCGGCAATCCCCAAAAGCACAATGGCCAGCGCCGCCCACAACACCGCACTCATCTCTGGGGTCACGGGCATAAACCCGCGAGTCAAGGCTGGGAGCTGGGCTGCGAGGAATATCGCCGCCCCAAAGCCGGTAAACATGGCGAGCCCGCCCATGCGGGGCGTCGGCTGGGAGTGGGAATCGCGCAGGCGAATTTCTGCCACCCGGCCCGTGCGGACCAAAAAGGACCGCACCACTCCGGTGGTCAGGTAGGTAAATGTCGCTGCTACGAGGATGACCAAGGCCAACTCGCGCAGCGGTACGCCAGTGCCGCTCACGCGGAATGCTCCTTCTATCCTTGGGGCCGGGTACGCAACGAGTCAGCGGAGACGCCCAAGACCTCACCGATTTCCTCCGCGGATAATGCACCCTCGCGCAGTAGGAATGGATGGTCACCGGAGAGGTCGATGATGGTCGAGGGCTTGCCGATGTCCGTTTCTCCCCCGTCCAAATACACAGTGACGGCCTTGCCCAATTGAGCCTTGGCCATTTGCGCGGTCGTCGGCGGTTGGTGGCCAGAAATATTGGCAGAAGAAACCGCCATCGGCCCCACCTCGCGCAAAAGCTCGATGGCAATCGGGTGAAGGGGCATCCGCAGCATGACGGTACCGCGGGTATCACCTAAGTTCCACGGCAGGGACGGGGCCTGAGGCACGACGATGGATAGTCCGCCTGGCCAAAAGGCTTCGACGAGGTCGCGGGTGGAATCGGGGTACGAGGCGACGAGGCCGCGAACGGTGTTCCAGGAGCCGACGAGCACGGGAACCGGCATATCCGGCCCACGCTGCTTGGTGGCAAGCAGATTGGCTACCGCGTCATTATCGAAGGCATCGCAGCCCAAACCGTAAAGCGTATCGGTGGGCATGACCACAAGCCGCCCAGACTTGGCGGCCTTGGTGGCGATACTCACGCCTTCCTCACGCTCGGTGTCATCGGCGCAATTATAAATTTTTCCTTGCATCAATAATCCCCTTCTTGCCCGACGGTGATGCCTTAGTTTACCGCGCGCTGCGCGGTAATAAAGCGCGGCGTGCCTGTTAAGTCCCTAAGCGGCGCGATATGGGAAAAGCCACCGTGGTCACGCACCGCATCGCGCACGACATCGCCAGTCGTGTCGTCGTGTTCAATCGCCATGACCCCACCAGGCCGCAAAAGCCTGGCGATGGTGGGAGTCAACCCGCGGATTACTCCCATGCCGTCATCGCCACCGAAGACAGCCACGTGCGGATCGTGATACACCTCCGGTTGCAGGTTCGGATCTTCCGGTACATAAGGCGGGTTGGTCACTACGAGATCGACCGTGCCATTCCAATCCGCCAGAGTCTGGCTGTCGGTCGCGTCCGCCTGCACCACCTCTACCCCGGTGCCGTTGGTATTGGCGCGGGTGAACTCGAGGGCGGCATCGGAAAGCTCGACCGCCCTCACCTCCGCCTGCGGTACGTAATGCTGCAGGTAGAGCGCCAGCGCGCCCGAACCCGAGCACAAATCCACCATGCGCGGGCCGGGTGCGTGGTGGACCGCCCAATCCGCCATCACCTCCGTTTCCGGGCGTGGAATGAACACGCCTGGCCCCACCTTTAGGTCTAGGGGCCCAAACCACGCCGTGCCCAGCACGTATTGCAGCGGCTCGCGCTGTTCCCGTCTACGCAAAAGCGCTTCAAAGGCCACGTCAAAGCCGGGCATGGGTGGCTCATGCAGCGGAATATTCAAATGCCCGCAGTGAATGAGGTGTGAGATGAGGATGCGCGCATCCCATTCGGGGCTTCCTACTCCAGCAACGCGAAGGCGCTGCACCCCTTGGCGCAGCGCCTCACCGTACGAATCCATCGACCGCTATTATCCCTCGGCCTCAAGGCGCTCGGCGCGCTCCTGGTCCTGCAGAGCCTTGATGAGATCCTGCATATCGCCGTTCAATACGGAATCCAGGTTATTGGCCTTGTAGCCAATGCGGTGATCCGTAATGCGGTTTTCCGGCCAGTTATAGGTGCGCACGCGCTCGGAGCGGTCCATGGTGCGCACCTGGGAGGCGCGCTGCTCGCCAGCCTCGGCCTCGCGGGCATCGCGTTCCATCTGGTCCAGGCGTGCCTGCAGCACCTGCAGGGCACGTGCCTTGTTCTGGATCTGCGAGCGTTCCTTTTGGCAGGTAACAATCAACCCCGTGGGCAGGTGGGTAATGCGCACCGCCGAGTCGGTGGTGTTCACGCCCTGACCGCCCTTACCGGAGGAACGATACACGTCGACGCGGATATCCTTGTCATCGATATTGACCGATTCGACCTCTTCGGGCTCCGGGTACACCAGCACACCGGCGGCAGAAGTCTGAATGCGCCCCTGCGACTCCGTAACCGGCACGCGCTGCACGCGGTGCACGCCGCCTTCGAATTTGAAGACGGACCACGCGCCATCGCGCGTCGGAGACTTAGCGCGGAAGGAGATAGTCATGTCCTTCACGCCGCCCAAGTCGGATTCGTTAAGGCCCAAGACCTCCCACTTAAAGTCGATCTTATCGGCAAAACGCTCGTACATGCGGGCTAAGTCGCCGGCAAAGAGCGCGGCCTCTTCGCCGCCGGCACCGGCCTTGATCTCCATGATGATGTCTTCCGAGTCCTGCTCATCGCGCGGGGCGAGCAGGTCAGCCAACTTTTCTTCCAGCTCTTCCACAGACTCGGCTAGGCGGTCCGCTTCTTCCTGGAAGTCGTGGTCTTCATAAGCCATCTCCTTGGCGTCCGCGAGATCCTCGCGCGCCTGGGTCAGCTCGTCGTTGACCATGATGATGGGGCGTAACTCCGCGTACCGCTTGGACAGCTTGCGAAAAGCCTGCTGATCGCCGGCGATTTCTGGGTCGCCCATCTGCATTTCAATGCCCTGGTATTCCGACACAATGTCATCAACCATGGAAACTTGATTAGACATAGTCTTCCTCGTCCTTATCCGCAGCCATCGGTGCAGAAGAAGCTACCTGCATGAGGAACTCGCCATTCGAGCGGGTCTTCTTAAGCTGCTTGATCAACAGGTCAATTGCCTGGTGGGAATCCAGAGCCGACAAGATGCGGCGCAGTTTGGTCATGATGCGCGCCTCTTCAGGCACTAGCAGGAGCTCGTCCTTGCGGGTACCGGAGGGGTTGACGTCCACAGCCGGGAATACGCGGCGCTCCGAGATCCCGCGGTCCAGCTTCAGCTCTGCGTTACCCGTCCCCTTGAATTCTTCGAAGATGACGGTATCGCCGGTAGAACCGGTCTCCACCATCGCGGTGGCGATGATGGTCAGCGAACCGCCCTCTTCAATATTGCGGGCAGCGCCCAAGAAGCGCTTTGGTGGGTAGAGCGCATTGGAATCCACACCACCAGACAGGATGCGGCCCGATGCCGGGGAGGAGTTGTTGTACGCGCGGCCCAAGCGGGTGATGGAATCCAGCAGCACCACGACATCCTTGCCCTGCTCCACCAGGCGCTTTGCGCGCTCGATGGCCAGCTCGGAGACGGAGGTGTGCTCTGATGGCGGGCGATCAAAGGTAGAAGAAATGACCTCACCCTTCACGGAGCGCTGCATGTCCGTGACCTCTTCAGGGCGCTCATCCACCAGCACCACCATGAGGTAGCACTCGGGGTTATTGGTAGCAATCGCATTCGCGATGTTTTGCAAGATCGTGGTCTTACCGGCCTTCGGCGGCGAGACGATGAGCGCGCGTTGACCCTTACCAATCGGCATAATCAGGTCGATGACGCGGGTGGTCAGGATCTTCGGGTCCGTTTCCAAGCGCAGGCGCTGATTGGGATACAGCGGCGTGAGCTTATTAAAGTGCGGGCGCTGCTTTGCCTCTTCGGGATCGATCCCATTGACGGTGTCGACCTGCACCAACTGGTTGTACTTGCGGCGGTTGCGGCCATTGCCGTGCGTGTGGGTAGGCCCAGCCACCTTGACCTGACCGGTAATGGCATCGCCAGAGCGCAGACCCAAACGGCGCACGATGTTCTTATTAACAAAGACATCCGCATCGCCCGCGCGGTACCCAGTGGTGCGCAGGAATGAGACGTTATTGTCTACGACATCCAAGATGCCGCCGACAGCCTGCAGCTCATCGCCCTCGCGTACCTGCAGGTCATTGCCGCCGCCGTGGTTATCATTATTGCCCCGGCCACCCCGGCGATTCCGGCGGTTGCGACGGCCGCGGCGGTTACCGCGGTCAAAATTATTATCGTCATTGCGATTATTGCGGTGATTATTTTCGCCGTTCTTCTCGCCCTGCTTGTCCCCCTGGTTATCGGAGCCATCCTGGGAGTCCTCGCGGCGGTCCTGGTGGCGATTCTGGTTCTGCTCCTGCGCATCACCCCGGTTATTGTCGCCCTGCTCTTGGCGCTCCTGGCGGCGGGCGCGATTGCGGCGCGCGCGGCGGGCCTGCGACCGCGACTCATAGCGCTGGTCGTCGCCGTTGTCCTTGCGGTCTTTGCCGCGGTTGTCCTGGTGTTCGCCGGACTTGCCGTTATCGCTGTCGCCGCGGTCATCCTTCTTGGACGGCTTATCTTTCTGCTTGGCAGGCGCCGCATCCTTCGCGGATTTCTCGGCCTTTTCTGCCTTTTCTGCCTGCTCTATTTTTGCCTTCGCCTTTGCGGGAACCTGACCGGTCTTAATGGCGGTGATGAGATCCCCTTTGCGCAGGGCTGAAACGCCGCGAAGACCGCGCTCGGCGGCCATTTTGCGCAATTCCGGCAGCTTCAGGGATGCGAGATCCTGTGCCGCGGTGTTGTCCGTATCGCTCACGGATATCCTTTCGTTGCTTGACCAGGTCCATAGTTGGGATCCGCCCTCCCCCACTTCAGGGAAGCTTGGGCGGGTGCACTGGAAGCCGATGTGTATTTTTCTTATCTTTTCGCCCTCGTGCCAAGGCGCTAACGCGCCTTGCCGGGGCAATAAGCATGAGGCCTCTTCCGGTTACCTTAAGGGAAATCCCCCTTGTAGCCAGTACGCGGGGGCGGAAGAATTCAAGAAACGACTGTGGGCAATGTATAACGATGGGACCTGTCACTGGGCCCGATTGCATAGGATTGGGAAGATTTTCCCGCTTTCCTATCAGTCGAAGGCAATTATAGCGCATTCGCTTCGCGGTGAGTACTTGGACACCGCTACAGTGGAAGCATGCTTTCCACGATGATGGATATTCCCCTGTCTTTAACCCGTATTTTGGAATACGGCGCGTCAGTGCACGGCAATACCACTGTTACCACTTGGCACGGCGAGGGAACCGGGTCCGAGTTTGGCCCCGCAGAAAAGGTTACCTTCCGCGATATCGCTGCACGCGCAGCAGCCTTTGCCCATGTTTTACACGATGACCTTGGCATCACCGGCGATCAGCGCGTGGGTAGCTTCATGTGGAATTGCGCTGAGCACCTCGAGGTCATGTTTGGCTCTGCCTGCAAGGGCGCGGTTTTCACCCCGCTGAATAAGCAGCTAATGAATGACCAGATTCGCCACATCATCAGCCACGCCGAGGTCTCCGTCATCGTGTGCGATCCCCGGCTCGCCCCGCAGTTGGGCACGGTTTTAAACGGCGCGCGATCTGTGCATTCGGTGATTTTTACCGGTTCCCAATCGCCGCAGCGCTTTGCCCACCATTTTCCGCGCGGCATCGAGTTTTATTCCTACGAGGCGCTGCTGGATGGCCGCTCTACCATCTACGATTGGCCCGAGCTCGATGAGCGCACCGCCGCCGCATTGTGTTATTCCACCGGCACCACCGGCGCACCGAAGGGTGTTTTATATTCCCATCGCTCGCTTTACCTCGAGGCCATGCAGCTGCGTTCCTCGGATTCGCTGTGCATTACCCACGGCGAGACCTTCCTGTGCTGCATTCCCATCTACCACGTGCTGAGCTGGGGCGTTCCCTTTACGTGTTTCATGACGGGCACCCCGCTCGTGCTTCCCGATGCCGATGTCTCCGCCCCCACCCTCGCCAAGGTCATTGCAGCCACGTCGCCGCGCGTGGCCCACGGCGTGCCCACCATCTGGATCCAGCTCTTCGTGCACTACATGCACAATCCGCCAGAGCGCATGACGCTGACGGAAATTTTCGCCGGCGGCTCCCCTGTGCCGCCGCAGCTTATCAAGATGTGGGAGGAGCATTACGGCGTCGACGTCGTGCACGTCTGGGGCATGGTGGAAACCTCAACGGTCGGCAG
>NZ_JBEHFY010000018.1:0-48784 GCF_040225815.1 Corynebacterium sp. KPL2895 | reverse complement strand
TCCGGCTGGAAACAAGCCATCAACCAGATGGCCGTGGCCTTTCCCGACCGCTTCGACAAATACCTATAAACCTAGCCCCACACACAAACAACTTGACACGCTCATTGCTCGTCGTTGGGTGTGCGCCAGTCCATGGGCGCGGTAGGAACGAGTGCAGATAACGCCCTAGCAGAATCGTTTAACGCCACCTTAAAGCGGGAAGTCTTGCGTGATAGGAAAGTCTTTGGCAATCCCATTATCTGCCGTCAGGAAGTCTTTAGGTGGTGCATGCGCTACAACACGCGCCGGCGACACTCGTGGTGCAACCTTCTAGCTCCCGATGACTTCGAAGCACTCACATCAGCTACACTGACCAAAGCAGCATAGCTAACCCCCGACGTGTCCACTGTCCGGGGGTCAGGCCCATAATAGAAATCAAGGCACATGCCTAGGAACAAAACACGGGGCACTTCATCTTCCCAACTCGACTGGGTTGAATATCAGGTGGCCACCAAATGGAGGTCAGTTCCTTCCAGATTTTCCCCTCTATTCAAACGGAACAAAACCTGGGACACTTCAGGCTTAAAGCAATTTGTGCATGACCAATGGAAGTCTTGAGATGAAATGGCGCGGCTTTCCGCTGAGTGGATCCGTGAATTCTAAGTCCGTTGCTGTTAAGTGCATGGGTACGGACATGTCTTCAGCTTCCTCAGGGAAAATCGTGGGGTAGACGGGATCGCCGAGGATCGGTACGCCCGCCTGCCACATGTGCAGCCGCAATTGATGGGTCTTCCCAGTCTGTGGTTTTAGGGTGTAGATGCCGAGGTCAGCTAGTGAACCGTGAACCTTTTCGTAAGGGGCCTTATCAATGGGTTCTACCGATTCTAGTGTGGTGAAAGCATTTGGTTCACCATCTGCTATCCGGCCCTGGATTTCACCGGGCGTTTTAGTTAGGTGGGAGGACCATCGGAGGGGCGTCGGCAAGCGGCGGAATTCCGCGACCGCCTGGTAGGTTTTGTGAACTTTCTTTTCTGCAAAGAGGGACTGGTAGGCGCCGCGGACGTCCTTGTGCTTGGTAAATAGAAGAAGGCCGGAGGTGAGGCGGTCGAGGCGGTGTGCCGGCACTAATTCGTTAATTCCGGTGGAACGGCGAAGGCGTACGGTGGCGGTTTCGACGATATGCCGGGCGCGCGGCATGGTGGCCATGAATGGGGGTTTATCGGCTACCAGGATGTTGTCATCTTCATAGATGATGGGGATGTCATAAGGCACGGGTGCTTCTGGTGCGGGGATGCGGTAGAAGAAGACATCGACATCTTTGCCGAGCACGGTACCTGGCTTTAGGGGAGTTTGATCGCGCAGGACTACCTCGCCCGCGGTGAATCGGTCACGCAGTGCCTGTGCATCATCATTAGGGTGGCGGTGGCGCTGCGAGGAGATGACTTCGCTGAGAAAATCCCAGGTGCTGAGACCTTCCTCCGGCGTACGTACGCGCGTGGGGTTCAGCCCATTTTTAATGGGCAAAGGGCTGAATCCTTTTTTGTGGTGTATTAGTGTGTTTGACATGGATATTAATTCTCTCGCGGACCAGGTGCTGGCTTTTTTCAATGACGGAATTGGCGCGGTGATATGGGACGTATTCCGAACGCTCCTCGAAATTTTCTCTCCGTCCAATTCTGATCCTGCAACTGTCAACCATTAAGCCTAATCCGTACTATAATTAAGTTATAACCACTGAAAGGAAAGATCATGGCTAAGGAAGACATTGTAGTCGTCGCCGTCGACGGCTCTGACGCCTCAAAGAACGCCGTCCGTTGGGCGGCAAATACGGCGATGAAGAGGGAAATCCCGCTGCGCATCGCATCGAGCTACACCATACCGCAATTCCTGTATGCAGAAGGTATGGTTCCGCCGAAGGATCTCTACGATGACTTGCAGGACGACACCCTGGAAAAGATTGAGGAAGCTCGTGCAATCGCTCACGAGGTAGCCCCAGAGCTCAAGATTGGGCACACCATCGCAGAGGGCTCCCCCATCGATATGCTCTTGGAAATGTCTCAAGACGTCACCATGGTCGTGATGGGTTCGCGCGGCATGGGCGGCCTGTCCGGCATGGTCATGGGGTCTGTCTCCGCCGCAGTTGTTTCCCACGCCGCTTGCCCGGTAGTTGTGGTTCGTGAAGATAATAACGTCACCGACTCCACCAAATACGGCCCAGTTGTCGTTGGCGTGGACGGTTCCGAGGTTTCTCAGAAGGCAACCTCCTATGCTTTCCGCGAAGCCCAGGCTCGCGGCGCGGCCCTCGTTGCCGTGCACACCTGGATGGATATGCAAATCCAGGCATCCCTCGCCGGCCTCTCTGCAGCTCAGTCTGAGTGGTCAGAGATTGAAAAGGAACAAGCTGAGGTGCTGGAAGAAAACCTGAAGGAACCGCGCGAAGAGTTCCCAGATGTTGAGGTGAAGAAGCAGATCACCCGTGACCGCCCCGTCCGTGCGTTGACGGAGGCCGCCGAAGGTGCGCAGCTTCTCGTCGTTGGTTCCCACGGCCGTGGTGGATTCAAGGGCATGGTCCTTGGCTCTACCTCCCGCGCATTGCTGCAGTCTGCACCGTGCCCGATGATGGTGGTACGCCCAGACGACGAAGGCTAAATCATTCGCTAGCCTGACTTCCCAGCGCTCTTCTCCCGGCTTTTAGAGCCAGGAGTGGAGCGCTTCTGGTGTTTTAAAGCCACTTTGCTATACAAATGTGTCGCATTTGTTATCGCCACTTGAGTCACAGGGGTTTAAACTGGGAAGTATTCGATACGTTTATATTAGGAGGAAATCATGGGACTAGGTTTGGGTCTATTTACTTCAATCATTGTTGGTATCATTGCCGGTTGGCTGGCAGAGAAGATTATGAAGCGTGACCACGGCTTGTTTACCAACCTGGTGGTGGGTGTTATCGGCGGCCTCATCGGTGGCATCATTATCCAGCTGCTGAATATTGAGGCTAGCGGTGGTTGGATCTTCTCCATCGTCGCTGCCACCGCGGGTGCTTGCATCTTGCTGTGGATTGTGGACAAGGTGAAACAATAGTCCGCATATAACTAGCGTACATACCGGTTTGTCTATAAAGTATAGATGAACCGGTTTTGTCGTTGTAGAGAGGAATCCATGGCAGAGAAGAAGTCGCGCCGCAATCGCCCCAGCCCGCGGAGTCGATTGCTGGAATCTGCAACAAAGCTCTTTAAATCTGAGGGCATTCGCGTCATCGGTATTGACCGCATCTTGCGCGAAGCGGATGTGGCCAAGGCATCCCTATATTCCTTGTTTGGTTCCAAGGATGCCTTGGTTATTGCCTACGTAGAGTCCTTGGATGAACAATTCCGCCAGGACTGGGAGCAGCGGACGGCTGCCATGCAGGATCCGGACCAAAAGATCTTGGCCTTTTTTGACAAGGTCATTGAGGAAGAGCCGGAGGAAGGATTCCGCGGTTCGCACTTCTTGAATGCAGCGGGCGAGTACCCGCGGCCTGAAACGGATTCGGAGCGCGGCATCGTCGCGGCCTGCATGCAGCATCGCAATTGGGTGCACTCTACCTTGACGGCTCTGTTGACGGAGCGCAACGGTTATCCCTCGGCCTCCCAAGCAAGCCAGCTCTTGATTTTCCTCGATGGCGGTCTCGCCGGATCCCGCCTGACCAAAGAAGCAGGGCCACTCTATACCGCCCGCGAGCTAGCTACTCAGATGCTTTCGGCTCCTCCTGCTGATTATTCGATTTAAGGTGCTTGCGCGCCTCAATGCGCAGCCGGTTGACCCGCTTTTTCTCCTCCTTGGAAAGAGCGGGTTGTTTTTCTTTATTCCGCCAATTTTGAAGGCTCTCACGGCGCATCGCATTTACTTCATCTGTAAGCGGGTAGAACTCGCGCAGCATGATTTCGAAGATGATGGTCTGAATGAGGGTAATCCAATATGCACAGGCCCAATAAATAATGATGGCGACGGGAATGGGGCCATTATGAGCTAGGTGCCAGAGGAAGAAGGGCACGATGATGAGCAAAATGCCCATGAAAATGAATATGCGGCGGTTTAGTTTTAGATCGAATTGCGTGGTGAGGAAGCTGCGGATTAGGGCGATGATGGAATTCGCCATGGTAAAGACGATGGCAGCAATGAGGACGGGATTAAGAAGATCGCCGTGATCGCGGGCGAAGTCAGTGATTGGGGCACCGTAGAATGTGGTTTCACGAAAGGCGGCGACGTCGTCAGCATTGAGCATGCCGACGGTCTTTGAGTCCTGATCGATTTTCGACATCCGAAGGATTACTTGGTACAAACCAATGAAAACCGGAATCATGATGAGCGGTGGGATGCAGCCAGCAGCAGGTTTGTAGTTATAGCTCTTCATGAGATCCTGCTGATTCTTGATGAGCGCAGCCATTTCCTCTTTGGTGCTGGCCTGGTTCATTTCCTTAGAGATATCGTTATTCTCCGGACGCATGAGGACACCGATGCGTGCGGAGCGCAGCGACATCCAGTTGAGGGGGATAACGATGCCTCTCACGGTGAGTACCAAAAGGAAAATGGAGACAAGCCATGCAGCGGATTCATCAACGAAGCCGCTGATCAGCCAATGCCAGAATTTCATGATTCCGGAAACCGGGTACATGAAGAACTCGAACATGGTTTTCCTTTCGGAGAGGAAGTATGGTTTAGGACATGACAAAAGTTCTGGGCGAACTCATGCTAACCATTGGTTTGGTTTTAGTTCTATTTGCATTCTATGAAGCCTATTGGACGAATGTGGAATCAGGGCGCTTACAAGATGAAGCTAATGCAAAATTAGAAGAGCAGTGGCGCAACCCCCGGGAGAAAGTGGACCCAGATTTGGGAGAGGCTTTCGCACAGATGTACATCCCAGCCTTTGGCTCGGATTATCATTTTGCCATCATTCAAGGCACGGATGATGATGATCTTCTACGCGGACCTGGTCACTATGAGGACACACAAATGCCAGGTGAGACGGGGAATTTTGCGGTGGCTGGGCACCGCGTAGGCAAGGGTGCCCCATTTAATGATTTGGGTTCTTTGCACACCTGCGATGACGTTATCATCGAAACCCAAACGGAAAAGATTACTTACAAGGTGCTGCCTATCGATGGCGAGCATGCGGATTGCTTCGATGAAGTACCAGAAGAATATAGCCATGTTGCAGGCAGGCACATCACCACGCCTGGCGATGTCTCAGTGATCGACCCCGTCCCAGGAACTGAAGCGGACCCCACGCGGGGAATGCTGACTCTGACTACCTGTCACCCGCAATTTTCCAACGCCGAGCGCATGATCGTGCACGCGATGGAAGTTGGAAAGGAAGCTAAGTAATGTATCGCGCTTTGTGGAATCTATTGCCAGGACCGAAGCCAGTGAAGGCGCTGCTCGCCATCGCCATTGCGGTGGGAATCTTCTTCCTCCTCATGGAGGTTGTCTTCCCCTGGGTTTCGCCGATGATGCCCTATAACGACGTCGCGGTTTAAAGCCCTAAATTGGCAATGGCTTCCTGAGCAATCTGCTCGGACTTGAAGGTCTGTTGCTGATTGCTCCACACCAGCACCGCGTGGGTATCCTTTTGCACGGCATAGACGGCCTGCTCATTGACGATGCCCCGTCCGCCTTCCCAGCCTGCAAAGGAGGCGGGCTCGGTGGCATCGATTGGCGCGGCCCAATCCACCGCGGCGCGGGCGTCTTCTACAGTGGGCATCTCGCGCACGATGACGGTAGCTTGCGGGTGGTCTTGATAAGACCAGAAGACGCACGCGGGGGTGGGAAAGCGCGTGTCGATGCCCTGCTTGGTAAGACGCTCGCCATTGGTATTTTCCAACCAGCCGGGATCGATATAGGGGCAATCGCTCCACTCGTTGACCTCTGCGGTCTGTGCGACGTTGATGGCGGCGCTTTCCGGTGTCACCTCGTGTTCCGGTTCGGTCTGGTCTGCTTGTTCGGTCTGGCATCCCGCGATCCCTATTCCGGTCAGGGCGAGAAGGACAAGTAGGCTTTTGCGCATGAGCTCCACATTAGATCGGGATTCTGATGCACTGCGTACCGGCATTCATTTCTTGACTGCGGTCCTGTTAGTGGTGGGTATTTTTACTTCGGTGAAAATGCCGCTATCGCAGTCCCTTATTAACCTATTGCTATTGGTGGGGTTCGCGGCCGTCTACTTTGCGGGATCGATCTATGCGGAGCAGTGGCCGCGGCCCATGCGCTACTTGTGGATAAGCATCCTGACGGTGTTATGGGGTGCGGATCTTTTCGTGGCTCCCGCCGCCATTTATCTGGTATTCGTCATGTACTTTTTGTACCTGACGGTGCTGGATGTGACCGCAGGTATCCTGTGTGTCATCGGTGCGACCGTGCTCACTGTCGTGGTGCAGATACCGGGAGGTCTGACCTTTGGTGGAGTGATGGGACCGGCGGTCTCGGCACTAGTAACCGTGGCGATTACCTATGCGTTTCGCACCTTATCGCGCATGAACCGGGAGCTAGTAGAAACCCGTACGCAATTGGCGGCCACGGAACGAGACGCCGGCATGGTGGCCGAACGCCAGCGCATCGCCCATGAGATTCATGACACCTTGGCCCAGGGGTTGTCATCAATTCAGATGCTCCTGCACTCCGCCGACCGGGATCTGGATAAACACGACATTGCCGCCGCCCGGCGGCGCATTGAGCTCGCCCGGCGGGCCGCGGCGGATAACCTGCATGAGGCGCGGGCCATGATTGCGGCGCTGCAGCCTCCCACACTGACGGAGACATCCCTTGAGGCGGCGCTGACGCGCATGGCGGAAAACTTCGCCGCTACGGCGGGGGTCCAGGTGGAGGTCGAAAGCGAGGGCGCGGAGCAACAGCTGCCGATGAAAATAGAGGCGGCGCTATTGCGGATTGCACAGGGGGCGGTGGGGAACATCGTCAAGCATGCCCACGCCAGCCGCGCCCGGATCACCGTCACCTATGAAACCGACGAGGTGCGCGTGGATGTGGTGGATAATGGGCAGGGTTTTGATCCCGCGATGGTGGAAAGCGCGCCGGCGGGTCTGGGGCATATTGGCCTTTCTGCCATGCAGCGCCGTGCGCAGGAGCTGGGCGGCGAGGTGATCATAGAATCCGCGCCGGGGGAGGGAACGGCTGTGTCAGTTAGTGTGCCCTTTGATAAGGCGGTAGATTAAACTTTTGGTTGAGAAAAACATCGATAGGAGGGATGTCGTGATTCGGGTCCTTTTGGCAGATGACCACGAGATTGTGCGGCTGGGGCTGCGTTCGGTGCTTGAAGGTGCCGAAGATATCGACGTCGTGGGCGAGGTAGCGACGGCGGAGGCCGCTGTGTCTGCGGCACAAGCAGGCGGTATCGATGTCATCCTCATGGACCTGCGCTTCGGGGCGGGCCTGGAGGGAACGCGCGTTATGGGTGGCGTCGAAGCCACCGCGCAGATTCGTTCTTCCATGAGCACGCCGCCCAAGGTGTTGGTCATCACCAATTACGACACCGATGCGGATATCCTCGGCGCTATCGAAGCAGGCGCGGTGGGCTACCTCCTAAAAGACGCTCCACCGCAGGAGCTTTTGGATGCCGTCCATTCGACGGCGGAGGGGGACTCGGCGCTCTCGCCCATCGTGGCCGATCGCCTCATGACCCGAGTCCGCACGCCCCGCACCTCGCTGACCCCGCGCGAGCTAGAGGTTTTGCAACTGGTGGCGGCGGGGGCCTCGAACCGGCAAATTGGCCACGACCTCATGCTTTCTGAGGCCACGGTGAAGTCCCACCTGGTGCACATTTATGACAAATTGGGTGTGCGCTCCCGCACGTCCGCGGTGGCGGCCGCTAGGGAACAGGGCGTGCTTTGAACGTCTAGTGGGCGGCGTTGTAGGCGTCGATAATGTCTTGGGGGATTTTGCCGCGGCGCGCTACGTCATGGCCCTGCTTTTTTGCCCATTCGCGGACCTTGCGGGGATCGACCTGTGGGGACTCGGCATCGGGGGCGGCATGTGCGGCCTCGACAAAGGGAGCGATTGCCTCGTGGAAGCGGCGAGCATTGTCGCGAGATAGATCCATGAGGTAGCTACGTCCGTTGACGCTGAAGCGAACTACTTCTAATTCATCCTCACCAATGAGTTTATTATCTAGGTCATCATAAAATTGCGTGATTTCGCGGCGTGCCATAGTACCTCCATGGTTTCATGGTTTATTGCGTCGATATGTTTGCCTAATACCGGCATTTGGAATCTGAATTAACTTTAATTCAATTCTACCAGTGTGGAAATTAATAGACAATAAAAATTTACTTATTGGCGCTCGCGTAAAAAATATCGCCGCCACCTTAAAGAAAGGTGAACGGCGATTGGTAGAAAGAAAAAGAGAAATTAAGCGCCCAGGCGCTGTTGAATCTCCGCAGTAACGGAATCGATCTCTCCGCTAATGGTCTTATGTGCACGGCGGCGCTGCTGCTCCGTCATGAATTCGGCGTTATCGATCGCGGAATCAACCTCCTCGAGGCGCTCGCGCACGTCGCGCTTGAAGCCGGCGGGCAGATCTACATCCTTGAGGGAATTACGGATGCCGGCGGTGCGGGCCTTGAGCGGGGCGCCATAGCCAGAAAAAGAGGCCATTTCCGCGGAACTCACGCCTGCCTTGTGAGCCTTGCGCTTTTCTTTTTCGGACTTAAGGCCCACAAATGCGCGATAAACGAGGGGAAGCAACAGCGGGGCGGCGGTGCGCAATGCGCCTGCATAGCGCTTGACCTTGCCAGAATTAAAGTGGCCCTCGCGCAACTTTTCCAGTTCTTTTTCCGCCATTTTTTGTTCGTGCTTCCGGCGCTTTTTGAGGCCCTTTTCTTCGGCCTTAACAAGGTGCTTTTCTTGCTTGGCAAGGAGCTTTTGTTGGCGGCGACGATCCTTCGACTGGGCCTTTACCTCAGCCTTGGCGCGCGCCTTTGCCGCCTTGGCCTGCGCACGCGCTTCTTGGCGAGCCTTTTTCAATTTCTTGAGGATACTCATTATTTTCCCTTACGTTTGATCGAGTCTGGATTCAACATTACCTTGCTGTTCTATTAAGCTCACCCGGTGTGGAGGATGTCGTTGTAGCTTCGGATCTCGTTGGGTGCCGCTATCGCTTGGTGCAGCGGCGCGCCCACCCGGAGATTCCGCGCACCCGATCCTCGATCGCTAGGGCCGAACGCCACAGCGCCGCCGTAGACGCGGTCATGGAATTATTCCCGCGCAAAGCCCCTGGCCGTTTCCGGCGCATCGATCTAGAAGGCGATGATTGGGAACGCGCCATGGCCACGCTGGAGGCCATTGCCTCCGGCTATACCCACATCACCAATGCGGTCTTTGCCACCGAAAAGTGGAAAGTACACGTGGAATTGCTACTCCGAGAGGGCAGCTCCTATACCCCCATTATTGTGAGCAACCACCGCGTCGCGCGCAAGAACCCAAAGAAAACCACGCTTGCCGTGCCCACCCATCGCCTTGGGCTGAGCGAGCCTATGGAGGTTCCGTATAAGTCCCGCCACCATGCCGTCGATGGGTATCGTTTGGCGCTCGCCGCCCAGGCCTTGGAAGACATGGGCCTGAACTCTGGGCGCGGCGGTGCCATCGGGCAGGACCGCCAGCAGGCCTTTTTCACGGAGACGGCGAAGTTTGACGTGCAGCGCGCTTGGGATAAGCCGCTTCCCACCGCGCCGGTGCGGGTCAAGGAATGCGCGAGTTGTAGGTTCTGGCCCCTGTGCGAGCAAGAGCTGGTGGCGGCGGACGATATTTCCCTTTTCTTACCGGGCGATCTCGCCCGCCCCTTTCGCGAGCGCGGCATTACCACGGTGCAGGCGCTTATCGATGCCAATGCGGGCGAGCCCTCCCGCCTCGCGGCCGCGTGGCGCTCCGGTCAGACGCTGTTGCGCCGCGGGGATACAGCGGTGCCGCGCGCGGATGTCGAGGTGGATGTGGACATGGAAGCCTACATGGACCAGGGCGCTTACCTGTGGGGCGCGTGGTTCGAGGGCGAGTACCACCCCTTCGTGACCTGGGAGCCGCTAGGCGGGCGCGCTGAGGCGGAGATCTTCGCCGAATTTTGGCGGTGGTTGATGCGGTTGCGCGATACAGCGCATGCGGAGGGCAAGACCTTTGCCGCTTATTGCTATTCCGCCCACGGCGAGAACCACTGGATGCGCCGTTCCGCGCAGCGCTTCCGGGAGGTAGATGAACGGGACGTAGAAGACTTTATCTCTTCCCCGGAGTGGGTGGATATGTTTGCCTACGTGAAGAGATCCTTCGCGGGGCCCTTTGGGCTGGGGCTCAAAGTGGTGGCCCCAGTGGCGGGATTCCGGTGGCCGGACGAGGACTTTGATGGCGAGGAATCCGTGAACGCGCGCCGGGAGGCCCTGGCCGGCGACATGAGCGTCCGGCAGCGCCTCTTGGACTATAACGCCGGCGATGTGCACGCCACCCGGATAGTGCGTGAGTGGATGAGCGACGGCGCGCCGGGAATCCCGGAGCTCTAGAGCGCGGCAATAAAGACATATATGAACAGCAGGATGCCAATGCCGATATAGATTTGGTTCCAGTCCGCGGTGGTTTTTGGCTCGGGACCTTCCGCCTTTTTCATCAACACCTGCTTTTGGGCCTTGACCGCGCGGGCGATGAATATGGGGTAGACCGCCAAAGAGCCGATGCATAACAGCGAGGCCACTACCTTGAGCACGGAGATATCCGTGGCGATCCAGATAAGCAGGCCGCCATTGACGAATGTGGCGCGCAATAGGCCCCACCGATCCAGCTCTTGCAGTCCTGCGCGGACCGCGCCGGGGCCGCCGCCCATGGTGGTGGGAAGAAGATAACTCATGACTCCGATGAGCAGCTGCGCCGCAAAGCCCACCACGAGGCCGAGCGTGGGAAGCCCTGGTTCTGCCACGAGGAAGTGCTGCGTGGTGTAGTACGTCAGGGAAAGCACCAGCCAGAGCGCGGCCATCAGCACCGAGACGGAGGCAAAGTTAACGCGGTCGCGCGGTGCGCGGGCGACGTCGATGACATTGCCGAGCCACTGCTGCAGGCTCAAGATCCAGCCGATGCAATAGATAATCAGCCCGAGCTGCGGGAAGTTCAGGAACGCGCCGATCGTCGTTGCCACCACGCCCAGGGTAAGTAGCAGGAACGAGGAGGACATGCGCTCATTGGTGCCCTGCGTGCGCCAGATGGTGGGAAAGAGAATGGTCAACGAACCTGCCGCGGCAAGGCCGATGAAACCGCCGATATTGGCGGCGATATGGGCCAAGAGCAACTGCGGATCGCCCGGGTGAATGGCCAGGATTGCGCCGAAGACTGCACCTACCGGCAGGCACAGCGCGGATAGTACATAGGCGCCGACAACTGGGCGGAAGCGCTTATCCTTAGCGGAGCGCCACTGGGTAAACAAGGCCACCGCGTGCCATAAAACGGTAAGCGCGATAAGCGTGGCACCGATCTGGGTCAGTATCCAGTGGTGAGCCCAGAATTGCACGAGGATTTGGCCCGCGACGGCGATGATGATGCCGATATTGAGGATATAGATGCGCGCGAGCTGTTTGGGGCGGGCGGAATCCGGCAGTTTTTGTTGCACGAATTTTTCCGTGAGGTGCTGCGACCACACCAGGATGCTGTTGGTGACTAGGCCCAACGTGAAGAGGTGGATTAGTACCCAGCGATAATTGGGCACGAAAATGTGTGCTGCGCCCACCACGATGAAGACCATCATCCAGATGGACACGGGGCGTGAGGCTTTGCGGTGCCAGGTGCGGCTCGACCACTTATCTTGAGGCATAAAACCGAGTTTAGTCGGATTTAACCTTGGTCCAAGTCAACCCCGTGAGAGCGAGTGCGAAGGCGGCGAAGCAGGCGATGAATTGGTGCCAGGTGAGGGCATCGAAAAGCACGCCTGCCAAGGCGCCCACGATGGATGAGCCCAGGTAATAGCAGAAAACGTACATTGAGGACGCCTCGGCGCGGTCGTGGGTGGCCAGTTGCCCCACCCAGCCAGATGCGGTGGAGTGCACCGCGAAGAAACCGATGGTCAGGCACACCATGCCAATAAGCGTCATTGCCAGGTTGCCGGCGCAGAGGATAATGCCCACGGTAAAGAGCGCGGCGGAACCGACCATCGTTTTTCCGTGCCCAATGCGCGCGACCAGCGTGCCCGCCCGAGCCGAGGACCACGTGCCAGAGAGATAAAACAGGAAGGTAAAACCAGCCAGCGCCGGCGACAGGCCAAAATCCCCAGTCAGGCGGAAGGTGAGGAAGTTATACATGGACACGAACGTGCCCATGGATAAAAAGGCAACGATAAATAGTGTGGCAAGATCCTTATTTGCCCAGTGCCCAAAGACCGCGCTCAGCTCGGAGCGGAAATGAATTGGCTTGGGGTGAAAATTCCGCTGGGCGGGCAGGAGGAGCCAGCAGGTGATGGCAAAGGCCAGGGAGACCACGGCGGAACCGAGCATCGCCCAGCGCCATGAGGAAAACTCCACCAAGCCAGCGGGAATAATGCGGCCGGTGAGCCCGCCCACGGAATTACCGGCAATATAAAGGCCCATCGCCTTAGGCAAAGCATGATCCTCGAGCTCTTCTGATAGCCAGGCCATGGCCGTCGCCGGAGCACCAGATAACATCGCGCCCTGCAGCCCGCGCAGGGCAATGAGCTGCCAGCCCTCTTGGGCTAGGGGCACCACGAGGCCCAGGATGGTGGCGGCGATGGCAGAAATGAGGAGGATTCGCCCGCGCCCATAGCGCTCAGAAAGGATGGACGCCGGAACCACGCAGATGGCTAACGCGCCGGTGGCGGCCGACACGGTCATGGCCGCCTCAGTGTGTGAGATGCCCATATCCGTTACCAACGTGGGCAAAATTGCTTGGGTGGTATAGAGGCTAGAAAACACCGCCAAGCCCAAAAGGAGCATGGCGATGGTGGCGCGCCGGTTTCTGGTCATGCATACCAGCATTCTCCTCACAGGCGGCGGTGTAAATTGCGCCACACCCTTGATGGGGTTAGCGCAAACATAAAAATGCCGCCCTTCCAGTAAGGAAAGGCGGCAGAAAGTAACTAAGTTAAACGTTACTTCTTAGCTGCAGCGAAACGCTCTGCAACGTCGTCCCAGTTGAAGACGTTCCATGCGGCCTTGACGTAGTCAGCCTTCACGTTCTTGTACTGCAGGTAGTAAGCGTGCTCCCACATATCGAGCATGAGCAGCGGGGTGAAGTCAACGGAAACGTTGCCCTGCTGGTCGGTGAGCTGCTCGATGATCAGGCGGTCAGCGATGTGGTCGTAACCCAACACTGCCCAGCCGGAACCCTGCAGGGAGGTAGCGGCACCAGCGAAGTGTGCCTGGAACTTCTCGAAGGAACCGAAGTCGCGGTCGATAGCCTCTGCCAGCTCGCCGGTGGGCTGGCCGCCACCGTTCGGGGACAGGTTCTTCCAGAAGATGGAGTGGTTGGTGTGGCCACCCAAGTTGAATGCCAAGTTCTTGGACAGGGCGCGGATACGGTCTGGGTTAGCCTCGCCGTTGCGCTCCTCTTCCAGTGCCTCGAGGGCAGCGTTAGCACCCTTCACGTAGGTTGCGTGGTGCTTGTCGTGGTGGAGCTCCATAATCTCTGCGGAGATGTGTGGCTCCAGTGCATCGTATGCGTATGGGAGGTCAGGAAGTTCGTAAACAGCCATTTGTGTAATCCTTTCTTCGGGTACGTGTCCCGATGATAGGCACGATCGAAAGATTTCGCCATGATTAATTTGAAATCTGCAATTACAGCGAATATTTAGTGGCCCGGGAATCTATTTGCCCAGTACAACGTTATTAGGGAAATGGAGAAAGGAGCTTTAACTGATGTGGATGTTTAAACCAGAACCGAAGATGGTGGCTGCGGAAGATGCCTTGCCGGGCCGCAGCGAGCCGGTCTTGGACCCAGCCCCGCACGCGGTGCTGAATACCCCAATTACCGGCCCGTGGAAGGACGGCCAGAAATCGATTTTGATTGCCCTGGGCTGTTTCTGGGGTGCGGAAAAGATGTTTTGGGAGACCGATGGCGTCGAGTCCACATCTGTGGGCTACGCCGGCGGCACCACCCCGAACCCCACGTATTATGAGGTCTGCCGCGGGCAAACAAACCATGCAGAAACCGTGGAAGTTACCTACGACCCAGAGAAGATCTCCTTGCGCGAGCTCGTGGTGAAGGCCCTGGAAGCCCACGATCCGACGCAGGGCTTCCGCCAGGGAAATGACGTGGGCACGCAGTACCGTTCCGCGTTTTATCCCCGTACCGAAGAAGAGCGGGAAGAGATCCAAAAAATCGTGGATAGCTACGCGAATAAACTCAAAGAATTTGGTTTTGGGGAAACCACGACCGAAGTAAAACGCTTAGCTGATACGGACTCTGGCGAGTACTACCTGGCCGAAGACGAGCACCAGCAGTACCTGCACAAGGTGCCGAACGGGTACTGCCCGCACCACAGCACTGGTGTGAAGTGCGATTAGGCGTCGAGGCGGATAAATCCGGCGATTTTTCCGGCTAATTTTGGAGTGAGGTTCAGGCGCGATTGGGAGCCTAGGACCTCGTTCCAGTACCAGAGCATCTCCTGAAAATAATTATGCCCGTGGCCGCCTGGGACGTTTAGGGAGTTGATCTGGTCTAGGCCAATCTGCCACCAAGTAATAAACGGCGCCCAGCGCAGGTGGCGGAGCGTATCCGCTCGGAGTGTTTCCGGTTGGGGTTCGTGCATCCAGGTGGGGCGGCGGAACATTAGGTTTAGGTCCCACCACACGATGGCATCGGAGGCATGCTGGGCAATGAGCACGCGGGGCCGGCGCCAGCTCGAGGAAAAATCGTTGCCAAAGGCATCGCGGCGCGAGTGCTCCGGTTGGGCAACAAAGCGGACGTGTTGTCCGCCATCGATGACGGGAAGTCGCTCGAGCGAGCCGATATCGCGGCGCAGGCGCTGGGTAAAGCGCGTCATCCGCGGCGGGCCAGAAAAGACCGCGCCGCTGCAGGCGGCGAGAAGTTCTTCCTTGTTCTGGAAGTTTTCCATAATGGCGTAGGCGCCCAAGGATTCTCCCGCAAGGTAGAGACGCGGGCGGTCTTCTTCTGGGAGCTTGTCAATTTCTTCTTGCACCACGGAAATGAGCTCGGCCGCGGCGCGCTTGGGCGCGTTTTTATCCACGAGGTAGGCAAAAACCGAGGGCAGGTAGGAATACTGCATGGTGACGGTGACGCAATCACCGGCAGTTAAAAACTCATAGGAGCTCGCGCCCCAATTATTGATCCACCCGGATCCCGCGGGCATCTGAATGACGATGGTATCCCGGCGCAGCGCACCGGTGCGCTGCAATTCTGAGCGCACCTTCTTCGCCGCTTGGGCAAAGGAGCGCCCTGGGATATAGCCGGCATAAATGCGGATGGGTTCTTTGGCGGGAGCGCCGGTGACGGTGCGAATATCGCGGGCGCGCGGACCGTTAGAGACAAAACGCCGCCCTTGTTGCCCCAGCGCGGACCAAGGTTCAAGTGACCATGGGCTGCCGGAGCGCTCCGGCTCCCAGGGCATCGACGTACCGGGAAAGATTTGCTTGTTTAAGCGCTGTGCCTTGTGGGAGAGCGAACGGATCCAGCGACGGAATACCACGCGGTCCGATAGCCCCACCGCGGCCAAGGTTAGACCTGCGGTGACGACCGGCCAGGCCACGAGTGCTGGAACCCAGCGACCCAATTGACGCGATAACTTGGTCACGGTTAGTTGTGCGGCCTCGCCTACCAAGAGCAGGGCGCCGTATCCGGCGGTGCCGGCGGCTAGGCCGATGGCCGCGGTAGCCGGACCGCGAACCAATTGCTTATTGACCAGACCCGCCTGCTTTTCCTGGTTGCGCAGCGAGAGCGCCGCGTTGAAGGCGGTGCCGGCGCCAATAGCTAAGTGCAAGATTTGGCGGTGCTGCGGGCCCAAACGGTCTTGCGGGCGTTTGCCCAGCCGGTTGAGCACAAAGCTCGTCGAGGCCGCCCCGAGGTGCCCGATGGCCTGCCCGATAGATACATTTGCCGCCGTTACCCACCACGGGCGGGGCAGCAGGGACGGGGATACCGCGGCCCACGTGGCCAGCTCTGCGCCTAAAATCCCGGCCGACATATGAGGCGGCAACGTTTGTCGGCTGGTCATGCGGACGACGGGCGTGAGATCCGCGACTACGCCAAGAGAAATTAGTGCAGCGCGGCTGAAGGCGCGTTTCATGGTTGCCCATTATCCCAGAACATGTTCCGTTGCGCAGTGTGAAACAATCCGCATGCAAAACCCCGCTAAGCGTTGCACAATGGGGTTATGGCAAAGCATGTAGGAAATAAAGTCGTTCTCATTGGCGCGGGTGACGTGGGAGTCGCTTACGCCTACGCACTGGTCAACCAGAGCATCGTCGACCACCTGGCCATCATCGACATCGATGAGCGGAAGCTGGAAGGCAATGTCATGGACCTCAACCACGGCGTAGTCTGGTCGCCACAGCGCACCCGCGTCACCAAGGGCACCTACGCGGATTGCGCGGACGCTGACATGGTCGTCATCTGTGCCGGCGCTGCCCAAAAGCCCAGTGAAACCCGCCTTGACCTGGTGGATAAGAACGTCAAGATCATGAACAGCATCGTCGCGGATGTCATTGCTAATGACTTCGACGGCATCTTCCTAGTCGCCTCCAACCCGGTCGATATCCTGACCTACGCGGTATGGAAGGCCTCCGGCTTTGACCACAAGCGGGTCATCGGCTCCGGTACGATTCTGGACTCCGCGCGCTTCCGCTACATGCTGGGTGAATTGGAAGGCGTGGCACCGAAGTCCGTACACGCTTACATCATTGGTGAGCACGGCGATTCTGAGCTACCGGCCGTCTCCACCGCGAATGTTGCCGGTGTGCCGCTTTCGCAGAAGCTGGAAAAGGATCCGGAATACGCCGAGCGCATTGAAAAGATCTTTGAAGAAACCCGCGACGCCGCCTACTCCATTATCGATGCAAAGGGCTCGACCTCCTACGGCATCGGCATGGGGCTTGCACGCATTACCGCCGCGATCATCCAGAACCAGGACGTGGCGCTTCCCGTCTCTGCTTACCTGCAGGGCGAGTACGGCGTGGAGGACCTCTACATCGGCACCGCGGCCATCGTGAACCGCACCGGCATCGTGCGCCCAGTAGAACTGCAGCTCAACGAGCACGAAAAGGAGCGCTTCGACGCTTCTGCAAAGACGCTCAATGACATCAAAGAAAAGTTCTTTGGCTAGTGCACATCGTCGCGCATAGGGGATATTCCGGAAAATACCCGGAGCTATCCCCCTTAGCTTTTGAAAAGGCCATGGAGCTTCCTATCCATGGCGTGGAGTGCGATGTGCGGTTAAGCCGCGACGGCAAGGTGGTAGTCCAGCACGATCCCACCTTGGAGCGAACGACGGGGCGCGCCGGGCGAGTTTCGGCGATGGACTGGCGGGAGCTGAGCGAGGTCGACATCGGCAAGGGGCAGCGCATGATGCTTCTCGATGACCTCTTGGCCATGCTGGAGGACAAGCCTCACCACCTTTATATTGAAACCAAGCACCCCTCTGGGCAAGGTAGCGCCTTGGAAAAGCGGGTCATGGAACGACTGCGCGCCGCCGGGCTTGATGAGGATCCGCGCCTTCACGTTATTTCCTTTTCCCATAAGGCCATCCGGCGCATGAAAATTTTGGCACCGCATATTGACCGCATTTACCTGCGCCGAGATTGGGAACGCCATTTCAATCGCTCGGATTTCATGTGGTCGCGGCCGAGCGCCCTGGGGGTTTCCCTGCTGCGCGCCAAGATGCAGGCGGCCATTATCGGTGCGCAGGGTTTGCCCACGTATATGTGGACCGTTGATAAGCCGGAGGACATGAAGTGGGCCTGGTCCAATGGCGTGGACATGCTTGCCACCAATCAGCCGGAGGTGGCCCTGCGCGCTATTGAGCTGTAGAAAGCAGGTATCTTGGAGGCATGGCCAAGAAGAAAAAGAAACAAGAAGACCTGCCTGAGGGCATGTCCCGCCGTCAGGCGAAGCTTGCTGCCCGCGCCAAAGAGCGCGCCGCCCTAGAAAAGGACCCACGCCCCTATAGCGGCCTTGCGGCGGAGGCTTCCCTCGTTGCCATGCAAGAGTTCGTGCCCTCCGCTTTTGCGAAGCTCGACGTGAAGGGCTGCGATAGGAACGTCTACGTCTCTACCGTCCTCCCGGGCGCCACCGCGGCGCTGATCCGCGATGAGGAATTCGGCGGCGATGCTTTTGTGGCACTGCAGGTGCAGTCCCACACTCATAACCCCGGCCGGGATCTGGCCTTCGCCCTGAACTGGGTAAAGAACAACGAGCCAGGCTCTACCTTGGAATCGACCGCGGCCGATGGTTCGCAGCCAGAGCTTAGTGAGCTTATCGATGCCGCAACCACCCTCGACATCGAAGTTCACCAGGACTTCAGCTGGTGGATTCCGGAAGGCGCGCAGGTCACCCCTGAGGTATCGCAGTCCATGCGCGCCGCCAATGACTCGGTCATCGAATCCCACCAGGTGGGCAAGGACATTACCGGTACCGCCTTTTGGGCCAATGCCGGCGGCGGCAAAGCGCACGTGCGCTGGGTGCGCCCGAACGACGATGAGGCCGCATTCCTCAACGCCCTGGCGCGAGTCGCCGCGCGCGGCGAGCTGAACCTGGGCGAGGACACCAAGTTCGCCGGAGTCTTCCGCACCCACGGACTCATCGCTCCCGTCTTTGACGTGCAGCCCGAGGTTGATTACTCTTCTTATGAGGACAAGCTCGCGGGCGTAGATAAGGCCTTGGAAGAAGAAATCTCCAATGACGCGCAATTGAACGCAGAAGAGCGCAAGCAGCTAGAAAACATCAAGTCCCGCCAGGTGACGTTGCGCTAAACGCACCACACCAAAGCGGCCCTTTACCTCAAAAAGATAAGGAGGAAAGGGCCGCTTTTGTGCGTCTTGCCGCTGTGGCTACCTCGGATTTAGTAGTACAAGGGGAAGTGGGTTTTTGTGTGGGGCTGATGTTTTTCCGGCGGTAGTAACCACGATCGGCCTCTTGCAGGTGAGCAAATTCCATGAGCGCAACCGGTCAGGAGGGGGTATGCATCGATAAGTAAAGTGTCCCAGTTTTCCCAGCCACTCAAACGGAACAAAAGCTGGGACACTTCAGTCTCCCTGTTGCATTATCTGCTTCGAGCTGTATATTTATGCGCGTATCTGAAGTCAATTTTTTGGGAGTACGATGTCGCGTTTGAAAACTCGTGCGGCCGCGTTTTGTCTGGCGCTCTCTTTGCCTACAACTTTAATGACTGTTGCACAGGCAGCACCATTGTCGAAGAGTGCTTTTATGGAAAGTCAAACGGAATACACTACGACCGGTCCCGCTCCAACGCAAGAGCAGATCGAGGAGATTCATGACTACCTCGGCTCCGAAGCGATTAAAGAATTTAATAGGGCGCAGGTAGACGCAAATAATGGGGAACGCGCTCTTCCGGTGATCGCTGGCGTAGCCATTTCAGCGGTTGCCTGGTGTGCGTCTGGTGCTTTATCCAGTATTCCGACTTCTCTTTTGGTGGACCTTGTGAATCGTGGGGAAGGTGGCGGCGACTATGTCAAAAACGCTATCTTTAGCTGTGCAGGTGGCACGATCGGTAAAGGTGCTTGGAGCTTAGTCCCCACAAGTGTGAAGCAGAAAATTATGAACGCTACAGTTAAGTTCTACTTGGACCACGTTCGCAAGAAATAAAAAGGACTACCGTATATGCATAGCTGGCCAATTTTTGTGCTATTCGTGCTAGGTTTTTCAATCTGTGCGGGGTTAGCAGCTATTCGCACGCCTGAGGAACCGGGACGATCACGTATCGCTGCTACTGTGGCGGTATTTTGGGCCATTCCAGCTCTTATTATTCTGGCACTAATAGTCAAGGACGGTTCCCAAGCCTCTTCAATCGGTGAGCTCATTGCTGTCACGGTTTATGCTTTTGCTGTATCTGTAATGGGATCTTTACTCATCGAGAGACGGAAGAAGTGAAGTGCCCCGGTTGCGTCCATTAGTGTGGTGTATCTGGAACCTGGCCGTAGCCTTCCCCGACTGCTTCGACAAATACCTATAATCCAACCCCACACACAAACAACTTGACACGCTCCTTCCTGACGGCAGGAGATCGGATTGTCAAAGACCTTCCGATCACGCAGCACTTCCCGCTTTCAAGTAGCGTTAAACGACTCTGCCAGGGCTTCTATCAGCACTAGTTCCTACCGCTGTCATGGACTGGCGCACACCCAACGACGAGCAATAGTTCCTAAAGGCCTGTGAGGTGTACACGCTGCCGTGATCGGAATGAAAAATGGCCTCATCAAGACTGCCACGCACACCGTGTGCGTGGGCTAGAGCATCGATGACCAATAAGACACGCATGTGGTCTGCGAGTGCATAACCTGCACGTTTGCGTGAATAGGTGTCAATGACTGTAGCCACATACATGTTCTTGCCTCCCCTGCACGGCAGGTAGGTAATATCGCGTACATACACACGGTTCGGCTCGTTGGCTGTGAATGTACGGCCTACTAAATCTGGCATGACACGGTGACCAGGTTTGCGCCTGGTGGTGATGCATCGACGCCGTTTTGTAAAGCCATTGAAGTCCCATGGCTTTTCATAACTCGTGCGACCTTCTTGTGGTTGACCGGGGCATACGCCGTGTCCTCGTTCAGGCTTGCGGCGATGCGTTTAACACCATAAAGCCCGTGCTCATCATCAAAAGTGGCCTTGATTTTTGCACCAATAAGGGCATCAGAATACATCTCTTATCCTGCGCTTTTTACGGGTTTGGACCCACTTATAAAACGAGGAACGATTCAGCTTTAACACATTACACATCCGCATAAGCCGAGTACTTGGTTCGGGGGTCATAGCCACACTGGAAGCAGAACTCCCGTGAGTTGCTTTAAGCAAAATACTTCGCGGCCTTGCGCAGGATGTCGCGTTCTTCGCGCAGTTTTGCGTTTTCTTTCTCTAGCTGGCGGATCCGTCTCACGAATCATTCGCCGCTTGGGCTTTATCATGCACGGCTTTAATGCGGGCACGTTTGCCGGTGCCGTACTTTTTGACCCAAGAATGCAGCGAAGCTCGGTTGATGCCGAGTTCGGCTAATGCTGAGTTCAGCGAGAGGCCCTCATTGTTCCTTATGGAGGGCCACGGCATCGCGTTTGAACTGTTCGGAATACCTGGACATGGTGGCAGATTACCAATCTTGCCAACCCGACTGGGCCGGATATCAGGTGTCCACCAAACAGGGGCCAGGTCCATAATATCTGACATCCACACCCGGTTGAGCTCACCGGTATCACACATGCGCTTGACCAGGTCATCAAAAGTAGATTTACGCTTGGCTTGGATCGTTGTCACGGGCACAAAAGCACGCGGTGACATCCCTTCAATGCCCCATCAGGCGCATCCGCTTGGCCACAGTCTTGCGATTCACACTGATCTGGTAGCGCTCGGCGAGTTCTGCGGTAATCCGCGGGGCACCATAGACCTCGTCGGAGTCTTTTTCAGATCTGGTGAATCTTGCTATCAACATCATCGTAAAAAGATGTCCGATCATCTTTACCGGATAAACGTTGCTGCTGCATATGGGCCCATGTGTAGTATCCAGACCGAGACACCTTCAAAAGGCGTGCCATGCGCTTGATACTGAAATTCGCCTCGCTCTGGCTGCATCAATTCGAACTTTTCTGATCGCGTTGCCTTAAAGCGAAGAAGGCTGTCGCTTGTGACAAAAACTCGTTATCCATCTTGGCTTCTGCCAGCTCACGACGCAGACGAGCATTCTCAGCACGAAGATCCGCTTGGCTTAGCCCATCAGAGGATCCTTAGGCGTTGACGCTCATTTTTCACCCACCGACCTAAAAGACCAGGTGTGACACCAATCTCCTTAGCCACATGAGCAATCGGGCGTTCTGACTCGATTACCAGGTTCGCGGCTTCACGTCGATACTCAGGTGTGTACTTCTGGCGTTGTTGACTCACAATGAACATCCTCTCTTACGGACACAAGATCCGCACCAATCGGGTGTCCACTAAACGAGGGTAACCTCATTGGCATCCGTGGTGGAAGTGCCTAGCTCATAATCAAGTTTCGCGATTTCAGGGTTAGCAAGAAGCTTCTTTTCAATCGCATCAATCTTGGCCTTATCAGCCGGATCTCGTCGTGCCACACTAGTCATACTGGCTTAACTCCTTATGTAGGTTGGGAACCTACACACAAACCATTAGATATTTTCGCACAATAAGTTGGCCAGCACGGGGACCTGAGCCCAGGATTCGGTATCTCAAGCTTTGGTGGAGCGTAGCCGCGTTCCACCGTGACACCCACATGAACGCCACGACTTCCGTCTGAAAATCGTCATCCCGCTTCTAGGTACGGATGAGTTCAGTCGCGTAGGAATGGTTAACGGATTTTTGCAGTAGGGCACTGCCACAAGTGTGCCTAGTTATTTCATGGAGTCCCAGAGTTGTTGAGCGCCTTCATCGTCCCAGAGCACGACATTGCCCACGACGGTGTCCTGGAACCCGCCGATGGGGACGGTTTCCGTATCCACGCCGGAGCCCATCGCGAGCGCCACGCGGGCCAGGTGCCATACGTGGTCGCCATCGCCCACGATGAAAGAGGAGGCGGTGTGGTTAATCAGGGAAATAGACCGGAAGGGGTTAATTAGCGTGGCCGGGGACGTGATCTTATCTAGGAGCGCCGCGAAGAACTCGCGCTGGCGCTGCACGCGGTCGAGATCGCCCATCGCGGTGGCGCGGGTGCGCACATAACCCAGCGCATCGCTGCCCTCTAGCTTCTGGCAGCCTTCCTGCAGATCGATGCCCGCCAGCGGGTCATTGATGGGCTCTGGCACGCAGATATCGACGCCGCCGACGGAATCGACCACATTGGCCAAACCACCCATGCCAATTTCGGCATAGTGGTCAATGTGCAGGCCAGTATTGCCCTCCACGGTTTGTGCTAGGAGCTTTGGTCCGCCGTAGGCAAAAGCGGCGTTGATCTTATCCATGCCGAAGCCGGGTACTTCCACGTAGCTATCGCGCGGAATGGAGACCAGTTGGGCTTGGCCGGAGCGCGGGATATGCAGGAGCATGATGGTATCGGTGCGTCCCTCGCCCACATCGCCACCGGTGCCGAGCGCTTGTTGCTCCTCTTCGGACAGGCCCTGGCGGGAATCGGATCCCACCAACAGCCAATTGGTGCCAGAGGTATTGGCCACCTGCTCATCCGGGAGGGCATCCACGCGGGTCAGGCGCGTATCGGCCCACAGCGCGAAGATAAGGCTGCACACCACGACGAAGAGGACAAAGATGCCGGCGCAGCCAAAGAATCGTTTGACTGGATTGGTCTTTTTCCGGCGACTGTGTGGCTTGGACTGGTGGCGGGGCGGTTGCTGCGCTTGCTGTGGCTGGTAGCGCTGTTGCAACTGCTGCGGCGATTGCGGCTGCGATCGTTGTGGTCGCCGTGGCGGCCGTTGCTGTGGCTGTTGTGGCCGCTGTGGTGGTTGCTGCGCGGAACGCTGCTGCTGGGCTCGGTACTGGCTGGGGTAGCGGGTAGGAGTTTCCTGGCGTGGGATGTGCTGCTGCGGCTCGGCACGATTCGTGCGCGGCCGGCGGCGAATGGGCCGACCGTAGCGGTCCTTGAGGGGACGGCCATCGGCCCCAAGGACGAACTCACTGGATGAGCTATCGCCAGCGCGGCGCGCCTCCCGATGCGGATCTCGTCCTGATTCAGTCATGCGCTATACCTTACAAGGCGCCGGCCAATTCCCCCGCTTTCTCCGCGAGCAAGCCACACTTAAAGTACAGAAAGGCCGAAGGAATAGCCGAGGAAAGCGATGGCATCGATAAGAAAGTGCGCGATGACAAGCGGCCACACGCGGCCGGTGCGGTGATAGTAGTAGCCGTAGATTATGCCCATGATGATATTGCCAAAGCCGGCCGATACCCCCTGGTACAGGTGGTATGAACCGCGCAGGATGGAACTTGCCGCCAAGGCGGCCGGCAGCGACCAGCGCGCCTGGCGCAGCCTGGTCATCAGCCACATGACCACCACGGTCTCTTCTGCAAAGGCATTGGCGGCGGCCTTGATAAGGGATACCGGGATTTCTAACCACGCATTGTCGAAGTCACCGGGGATGACTTCTTTGCTCCAGCCAAATTGCACCGCGGCGAAATACAAAACGAGGCCTGGGATGCCGATGAGCGCGGCGAGTCCCGCGCCGTGCAACCAATCAGAGGCGCGGTAGGCGGCCGGTTTAATGTGGTCTTGTGCCAGCAGGAAAAGTGCTAGCGCACCATAGGCAAAAAGGACCGCCGCCGAGCACAATTGCAGGCCCAAATCCACCCACGCCAGGCTGGATTGGCTGGAGTTGAGTGTGACGGATTGCTCATTGAGCGACTGCGGGGCGGCCAGTGAATTGATAAGCCGCAGCACTGCCCGGACCCCGGAAATACCAAAGGTCAGGGTCAGGACGATGAGTAGCTCGGCGCGGAGGTTCTTGGTCATGGGTGCAGGATGTGGGCGAGGCCTAAAAGTTGGGCATTGGAAAGCGTAATGCCTCCCACATGCACGCCGACGGGCGGGTGCGCAGGGATGGCCCAAGGAACGGAGATGGCGGGCAATTGGGCCATATTAAACAGCGAGGCCCACGGGGACCAGCGCGTTTGGGCGTCGAAATTCTCCGCGTGCGGAAGGGACAGGAAATGCCCCCGCGGCGGGGGATCCGCGGTGAGCATGGGCGTGATAATGGCATCGACCCGCCACTGCTGCGCCAAGAGCTCCGGGAGGTGGCGGACATGGCGCTGCGCGGCGCTTAGCTCGGCGGCGGATACGGTAGCACCTTGCTGGGCCACCCAAGCCGCGTAGCCCTCGGCCTGCGGCAGCCCCACAAACCGGGAGGTAAAGATCTCGCGGAAGTGCGCAAACGTGGCCCCTGCCTGCGGATACGGCGCAATGGGGACGACCTCGAACCCCGCGGTGCGCAGCCGATCTGCGGCCTCGCGCGCCGCCCGCAGGTGGTGGGCCTCCACCCGGGTCGTGGCAAAAAGCGGCTCCAGCAAGAGCCCAATGCGGGCGCGCGGGGTGATCATGCGGTGGCCGTGCAGGAGCGCATTATCGGCCACGGTGCGCGTAATAAACCCCTCCGTGCCGAGGCTGCTGCCCGCAGGCTTAAAGCCCACGACTCCGCAGGCCGCCGCGGGAACGCGAATGGAACCGCCGCCATCGCTGGCCTGGGCCGCGCGCACGAGGCCGCGGGCTACCTGGACGGCCGCGCCGCCAGAAGAACCGCCCGGGGTGCGGCCTCGATAAAGGGGATTATCGGGGTGGGGAAGATCCACAGGCTCCGTATCGACGCGCAAGCCCAACTCCGGGGTGGAGGACTTGCCAATGAACGTCGCGCCCTGCTTTTCCAATGTCGCGATGAACGGCTCGCTGACCGCGGGATAGTACGTGCGCTTGGCATTGCCCAAAGTGGTGGGCATGCCCGCGACATCGTTGAGATCCTTTGCAGATAGGACCCACCCGCGCAGCCGGCCGGTGCGGGCGGGGGTGCGCTGCAGATCCAGGTAGTTAAAACCGTGCTCTGCGGGGCCCATGCCCCGCACCTCTGCGCGGAGTCGTTCTATGGAAAAGTCCATGGCGCACCAGTCTAGTGGGCTAAGGTGACGGGCATGACTACAACCATCGCTTTCTTAGGCCCCGCCGGTACGTTCACGGAGGCCGCCGTGCACAAATTCGCCGCCGAGTGGGAAGCGCGCGGGGAGACCGTAGAGACCCTGCCGGTGGACTCGCCATCAGCGGCGGTGGCGGCCGTGCGCGCCGGGCAGGCCGATTATGCCTGCGTCGCCATAGAAAACTCCGTGGATGGTGCGGTGACGACGACCTTTGATGCACTGGTAGAAGGCGATCCCGTACAGATTTACCGCGAGGTAGATATCCCCGTTACCTTCAGCATCATGACAAGGCCGGGAACGAAAGACATCACGCGCCTGAGCACGCACCCTGTGGCCTTCCAACAAATCCGCGGCTGGGTAGCAGAGAACGCACCGGGCGTGGAATTCGTGCCGGCTAGTTCGAATGCGGCGGCGGCGCAGGCCGTAGCGCGCGGGGAGGTCGACGCTGCGGCGGCGCCAGCGCGGGCGGCCGAAATCTTCGGCCTAGAAACCAGGGCCAGCGGCGTGGCTGACGTGCAGGGCGCGGCCACCCGCTTCGTGTTGGTGGGCCTGCCGGGGCGCCCGACCGCGTGCACCGGCCAGGACCGCACCAGCGTCATTTTCACCCTGCCCAACCAGCCGGGAACCCTGGTGGGGGCCCTGCAAGATTTTGCCTACCGTGGGGTGGATCTCTCCCGGATTGAGTCACGGCCGACGCGCCAAACCTTTGGTAACTACCGCTTCTATGTGGACTTGATTGGGCATATTGATGACCAGCCGGTTGCTGAGGCCCTGCGCGCGGTGTGGTTGCGGGCGGAGGAACTGCGCTTTTTGGGCTCCTGGCCCACCGCGACGCCCGCCGGCCACCCACCGCGGGACCTGGCAGAGGCGGATGCCTGGGTGGCGAGGGCGCGCAGGGGTCAATAATCTGGACGCATGACTGGAAGAATCATCCTGCTGCGCCATGGCCAAACCCATTCCAACGTCTCCCGGCTGCTTGATACCCGGCCGCCGGGCGCGGAGCTTACGGATCTGGGGCGCAACCAGGCCACGAAGGTGGGCCGGGAGCTAGCGGGTTTTGTGGGCGAGCGCGAGGTCGAATTCAAGTGCTCGATTGCGCTGCGGGCGCAGCAGACCGCCACCTTGGCGGCGCGCGCTTTTGAACAGGAGCGGGGCCTGCCACGCTTTTCCATTCCCATCGATGTCATCCCGAATGTGCAGGAGATTTTCGCCGGCGATTGGGAGCTCGATGCCAGCGAGGCCGCCCACCGCAGCCACGATACGGCCATGCGCGGCTGGTGCTATGGCGATAGCCAGGCCGCCATGGAAGGCGGCGAGCGGCTCCAGGACGTGCTTTCGCGTTTCCAGCCCGCGTTGGAAGAGATCGCGGCGCAGCTTGCCGATGACCGCGATGTCATCCTCGTCAGCCACGGCGCCGCCATCCGGGTAGTAACCAAGCACGCCACCGGCGCGGATGCGGACTTTGCCTATACCGGCTATATGCCCAATTGCCGCTTTACCGTGATGGAGCCGCGTGGCAAGAAATTCGGCGAATGGACGCTTACCCGCTGGGCCGATATCGATCTCTAACCCCAGCCCAGCTGGTGCAGTTCGTGTTCTTCCATGCCAAAGTAATGGCCTAGCTCGTGGAAGACCGTGACCTTGACCTGCTCGGCCAAGTCCTCTTCTGACGTTGCCCACCGCTGCAGAGTGTTGCGGTAGATGAAGATCGCATCGGGCAAATACCCGGTGTGGTCAAAGGTGCGCTGGGGCAGGGCCACGCCCTCATAGAGCCCCAGCAAGGTGGGATCATCGGGGTTTTCCTCTTCCACCATGATCACTAGGTTGCGCATCTTGCGCACGAATTCATCGGGCACCTGATCGAGGGCGTCATTGACCATCTCCTCGAAGCGCTCTTCCGAAACGGAATACATTTACGGTGCCGGCTTATTATCGCGAATCGGGTTGCGCTCTGGGCGCTCCTCCGGCGGGTTGCCATCGATGGATAGCGCTTGGCGGCCACCGGTGGCGGTGCCAGTGATGGAGGAAAAGCCGCCATCATCGCGGGCGTGGACGAGCGAGCAGTTCACGGACTTGGTACCGCCATTCCAGGACTCTTCAGACACGGTTCCCCAGAACGGCTGCAACGTGGATTGGTAGAGCTGCTCCTCCCCACCCAGGTAGTCCTCGGCGGCGGCCGTGCAGGTATCCGAGAGGAATTTATCCATCTCCTTGCCATCCGGGTACGCGTCGGGGAATTTCTTGCCCAAGTCGATGACGGATACTGTCTCCAACTGGTGTGGCTGGCCGCAGTCCACGACGCGCGGTACCTGCTGATCATCGATGGCCAAGCACTCGCCCGGCTTAGCCAGATTGGCCTGCTCGGAGGCCTCGACATTGCCGGTGGTCAACTGTGGTACGCCGTGATCATCGGTGGTTTGTAGGCCACACAGCAGGGTGCGGTCACCGTTATTCCACGCGGATTCCGGCGGCAGGATGGAGGCAATATCGTATTTGCCGTGCGGATCCCACTTGCTGTGCAGGTAGCTCACCGTGGCGGATTCACAGAGCTCATCGCGCAGCTGGTGCTGGCGGGTAAGCGCGGGCCGCGAGGCATCCGGGCCGAATTCACTGGTGGGGTAGACGCTGAGATCCTCCACTGTGGAGACCTCGAAGCGGTGTTGCTCGGAGCATTCCACCTCCTTGAAGGAAGCGGCAGAACCATCCTCGTTGATATCCCACGTCACGCAGGATCCGGCGGAAGCGGAGGTAAAAGGCTCCGTTTTGGAATCGGAAGATCCCGAGCCATCCGCACCGCGCTCAGAGGACTGCTCAGAAGAGGCCGTATTATCGGCCCCGTTGGAGCCGTGGTTGCTGGCAATGCCGTAGATGCCCATGAAAACGGCCGCCGCGATTGCTGAGATCAAGGCAATCTGGACGGCCACAGCGGAGCGCCACGCAGGTGATTTCTTCATAAGGCCCATTATCTTACCCCTTAAGCAGGGTCTTTTCTAGATTGAGGTATCCCGGGAAACCCGGGTATTCAGGTGGTACCTATCGGTGCGGTAGACCGAGGAACACCATTCCACGGGCTTATCCCCCGAACGTGAGCAGCGCACGATGTGCAGCAGTGGGGAACCCACGGGGACATCGAGAAGCGGCGCAATCTCCTCATTGGCGGCAATGGCGGATACGGTCTGGTCCGCGTCCGTGATGGGGACGCCAAACGTCTTATCCAAAATCGAGTACACCGAGTTATAGGTGTCATTTTCCAGCAGGCTCGGCGCAAAGGTGGAGTTGTACCAGCCGTCATCGATGGAATAAGGCTCGCCATCGCCCAAGCGCAGCCGGCGCAAATGAATCTGTTCCTCTGTGGCAGGGGTGCCAAAGAAGTTGGTGGCCGCCTCCGGTGCGCTAGCGCGGCCGCTGTTGAGAATCTTGGAGGAGGCCACCACGTCCTGGGCGCTCATTTCATCGGAAAAGGAGGCCAGGTGCAGGCGCGATACCAAGGGGTTGGGGGCAACGAACGTGCCCTTTCCGCGCACGCGGCGCAATTTACCGGCGGTAACGAGATCCCCGATGGCTCGGCGCACCGTAATGCGGGAGACACCGTAGGTCTCCTCCAAGAGCCTCTCACCAGGGAGGATATCACCGGGTTTGAGGGTGGTATTACATAATTCCTCCAGAATATCGTGCAATTGGGCGTGCTTTGGGGTGGGGCCATCGCTAATCTCGCGGGCCGGCAATTCTAAGGAGGACATGATTCCATAATAATTCGCTGGTTATTACCACGGCAAGGCAAAGGCAGTGCGCTAGAATCAGTTCCGTGATTGATCTCAAGCTACTCCGTGAAAACCCAGACGTTGTCCGCGCCTCTCAGGTCACCCGTGGGGAAGACCCCTCGCTCGTGGATCAGCTCCTCGCAGCCGATGAGAAGCGTCGCTCTGCCATCCAGAAGGCAGACGAGGTGCGTTCCCAGCAGAAATCCCTGGGTAAGAAGATTGGTCAGGCCTCCCCAGATGAACGCCCAGCGTTGCTGGAAGGCGCAGATGAGCTCAAGGCCAAGGTAAAAGAAGCAGAAGAGGCTCGGGCCGCGGCTGAGGCCACGGTGGAAGAGCTGCAGTACAAGATCGATAACGTCGTCGAAGGCGCGCCCGCCGGCGGCGAGGATGACTTTGTTCTCGTTGAAGAAGTAGGCGAGATCCCGCACTTCGATTTCGAGCCAAAGGACCACCTTGAGCTCGGCGAGTCCCTGGGGCTCATTGACGTCAAGCGCGGTGCGAAGGTCGGCGGTGCCCGCTTCTACTACCTCACCGGCGATGGCGCCTTTTTGCAGCTCGGCATGCTGATGCTGGCGGCGCAGAAGGCACGGGAAGCCGGCTTCCAGCTGATGATCCCGCCGGTTCTGGTGCGCCCAGAGATCATGGCCGGAACGGGCTTTTTGGGCCAGCACTCCGATGAGATCTACTACCTCCCGGCCGATGATCGCTACCTCGTGGGCACCTCCGAGGTAGCCTTGGCCGGCTACCACAAGGATGAGATCATCGACCTGTCCAATGGCCCCCTGCAGTACGCCGGCTGGTCCTCCTGCTTCCGCCGTGAGGCTGGTTCCCACGGCAAGGACACCCGCGGCATCCTGCGCGTGCACCAATTCGACAAGCTAGAAATGTTTGTCTACTGCAAGCCGGAAGATGCCGAGGACATGCACCAAAAGCTCCTCGCGATGGAAAAGGAAATGCTGGCTGCGATGGAATTGCCGTACCGCACCATCGATATCGCCGGCGGTGACTTGGGTTCTTCTGCTGCCCGCAAATTCGATAACGAGGCGTGGGTGCCAACCCAGGGCACCTACCGCGAGCTGACCTCTACCTCCAATTGCACGACCTTCCAGGCCCGCCGTCTATCTACCCGTTACCGCGATGAGAACGGGAAAACGCAGGTAGCCGCCACTTTGAACGGTACCCTGGCCACCACCCGTTGGATTGTGGCAATTTTGGAAAACCACCAACAAGCCGATGGCTCCGTCGTTGTTCCAGAGGCCCTGCGCCCATTCGTGGGCAAGGATGTTCTCACGCCGCAGTAGCCTGCGGAGCAAACCCAAAGGAGCACCATGAACGCTGCGACGAATTTCTTGTACCGCCAGATCACCCACTTTGGGCGCGGCCTCACCTTGGCCCAAGGCCTGCAGATGCGTCTGTCGGGGGAAGAAAATATTCCCGATGACGGCGGCGCCGTCCTCGTGTGCAATCACACCGGGTATATGGATTTTCTCTTCGGTGCGTTCATTGCCTATCGCAAAAAGCGTCTAGTGCGTTTTCTGGCTAAGGCCAGCATCTTTAGTGCCCCGGGCGTGGGCGCCCTGCTGCGTGCCATGGGGCACGTGCCGGTAGATCGCATCGATGGCAAAGAGTCCTTGCGCAAGGCGGTGGAGCTTGCCGAAGCCGGCGAGCTCGTCGGCGTCTTTTCTGAAGGCACGATTTCCCGCAGCTTTGAAATCCGCAGCATGAAAACCGGCGCATCCCGCATCGCTTTTGAAGCCGGCGTGCCGGTTGTACCGCAGGTGATATTTGGTTCGCAGCGCCTGTGGACAAAGGGCCACAAGAAGAACTTGGGACGCACCAAGACTCCGGTCTTTATCGCCGCGCTCGAGCCGTATTATCCCACCGGGGATCCAGAAGCCGATACCGCAGAAATCCGCCGCCGCATGCAGGCGGCCCTGGAGGGACTCTGGGAGGATTACGAGGCGGAGTTCGGACCCATGCCCGCCGGCGAATATTGGGTGCCCGCGCGCAAGGGCGGTTCCGCCCCGACGCTGGAAGAGGCCGAGGCGCGCGATGCGGAGGTGGAAACGGAGCGGCACCGGGTGCGTCGTTTGCGCGATGACTTGGTAGGGCTCAAAGAGCGCGTTTCCGTTTCCTCCGTTGAACTCGTACGCAACCACATGGCCTCTGCTAAAGGTAAGGAAGCCCAGGAAATACACGAAGGCGACGAGGCACAGGAAAAGAAGCACATCGCGGCCGATACCTTGGAGTGGGTCAAAACCAATCTCAATGCCGTGGTGGAAGAGGCGACCCGTGGCTTGGATGAAGGCAGGGATAAGGTCGCCGATGTCATGGCGCAATTGAAGACCGATGTGGCGCAGGCCCAGGCCTCAATTGCCGCAAGCAGCAAGGAGATCTGGGAAGGATCCGTGGTAGAGCAAGGATTGCTCGCCGCGGCGACCCAATCGCGCCTGATCGTTTCCCGCCTGCCGCACCGGCTCAAGGCCCAGTTTTCTGACATCCCGCGCGTAGTAGTGGCGCATCAAAGCGCGCTGAACTGGGAAGATGGTGCCCTGACCCCGCGGTTGAAGGCGGCGCTAGAAGGCATCTACCCCGCGGCGGAGGTACTCATCGTGGTGTCGTGCGATGCGGATCTCGATGTCCCGCAGGCGGTGTGGCATATCCAGCTTGATGAACAGGCCGAAAAGCCGCTGGTGGACAAGGAAGCGATGAAGGTTACCTCGGCCACGGCCGCCGCCGGCGTGGACTGCATCCTAGATGATTTGGACGCCAAGCCGAGCGAGACATTGGTCTTTGGTAATGAGCCAGGAGATGAAGAATTTTTGAATCACATCCCGGTCGTTGCCCTAGAGACCGCACCCATCGAGGTGGTCAAGGAGGCGCAGGCAGTGACGTATTCCGCCGAGCGCGCAGGTATGTCCGAGGTTTTGGAAGCGATGGCCCGGCTACAAAAAGATTAGCCGTGTGCAAACGTTGACGTTGCCACCCCCGCGAGGGGGTGGTTTTCTTTTTGAATGACTAAGCAAAGGGCGGAAATTGACTGCTTACGGGGCCGGAAGTTACGTGTGAGAAACCTCTAGTGAATGTTTACCCGGTGACCTCTAGCATAGGAGATAGGAGATATTGGCTCTTCTTTTTAGAGTGCAATAGTCGCCATCATGAATCATCCAAAACTTGCTTTTAGCTGTGCTTACGCCATCTCATTCATTGTTTGTCGGAGCAAGCACACATGAGCACCAAGGAAGGAGATGCGGTCTCTAATGACCCAGCAAAGCAATCAATCCTTTAACCCCGAATATTTTGAAAATGTGTGGAATGGCTACGCGGATGAGGACTACGATGTGGTCATCATCGGTGGTGGCTCCGTAGGTGCCGGCGCGGCACTGGATGCAGCGACCCGCGGTTTGAAGACCGCAGTGCTGGAGTCCCGCGACTTCGCCGCAGGTACCTCTTCCCGCTCTTCCAAGATGTTCCATGGTGGCCTGCGCTACCTTGCAATGTTTGACTTCCGCCTCGTGGCAGAGTCCCTGAAGGAACGCGAGCTCAACATGTCTACGTTGGCTCCCCACCTAGTCAAGCCGCTGAAGTTCATCTTCCCGCTCACCCACCACGTATGGGAACGCGTCATGATGTTCGGTGGCTTTACCCTTTATGACCTCATGGGTGGCGCAAAGAGCGTGCCGATGCAAAAGCACCTCACCCGCAAGGGCGCCCTCAAGGTCACCCCGGGCCTGAAGGAAGACGCCATCGTCGGCGGTGTGCGCTACTACGACACCCTGGTGGACGATGCCCGCCACACCATGACCGTGCTGCGCAGCGCCGCTGAGTACGGCGCCGATGTGCGCACCAATACCGAAGTTATCGGCTTTGACAAGGACCGCGGCGGCCGCGTCGTTGGCGCTAAGGTCCGTGATACCGCCACCGGCCGCGAGACCACCGTGCGCGGTAAGGTCTTCATCAATGCCACCGGCGTCTGGAACGACAAGATCCAGGAGCTGGCCGGTGTGGAAGGCAAGTTCACCGTTCACGCTTCCAAGGGCGTGCACATCGTCGTGCCAAAGGATGCCCTGGATGCAGAAGCAGCACTGTGCTTCGTGACCGAAAAGTCCGTCCTCTTCGTCATCCCATGGGGCGATTACTGGATCATCGGTACTACCGATACCGACTGGGAAAAGGGCCTATCCCTTCCGGATCCCGCCCCCACCAAGGCGGATATTGACTACATCCTGGATGAGGTCAACCAGCGCGTGCGCCGCCAGATCACCCGTGATGACATCGTCGGTGTCTACTCCGGCCTGCGCCCGCTGCTATCCGGTAAGTCCGATTCCACCACCAACCTGTCCCGCAACCACGCCGTGGCTCGCGTAGCTCCGGGTATGGTTTCCGTTGCCGGTGGTAAGTACACCACCTACCGCGTCATCGGTAAGGATGCAGTTGACCTGGCCGTGGAAGAACTCGGCGGCAAGGTGCCGGAATCCATCACCGAGCACACCCCGATCCTGGGTGCTGCCGGCTACCACGCACTGGCCAACCAGATTCCTACCTTGGCCCGCCGCTACAACCTGAGCGAGGACTTCATCGAGCACTTGCTCGGCCGCTACGGTTCGCTTTTGGGTGAGGTTCTGGCTCCTGCGCAGGATGACGAGTCCTTGCTCGAGCCCGTTCCTGGCGCAGAGACCTACCTCTGGGCTGAGGTGCGCTACGCCGTCACCCATGAGGGCGCGCTGCACTTGGACGATATCGTGACCCGTCGCCTCCGCGTTGCCATCGAATTCGGTGACCGTGGCGTCAACGCAGCTCCCGCTGTTGCAGACTTCGTTGCTCCGCTGCTGGATTGGAGCGAGGAAGACAAGCAGCTCGAGGTGGATACCTTCACCAAGCACACCGAGGCAGAGCTGGCCGCTGAGGCAGCTGTAACTGACCGCGAAGCTAACGACATTCTGGTCCGCGCTGGCTCCGCTCGTCCGACCGAGACTCAAGGATAAGGGGAGACACTTATGGCTGGATCTGATGCATTTTTGTGGGAGTTTATCGGCACCACGCTGCTGCTGCTTCTTGGTAATGGCGTGTGCGCGCTGGTAAACCTCCGCACCTCGGGCGCTCGTGGCTCCGACTGGATTGTTATTGCCTTGGGCTGGGGCATGGGCGTCTTCGTCGGCGCCAGCGTCGCCGACCCCTCCGGCGGTCACTTGAACCCTGCGGTAACGCTCATGCTCGCACTCAATGGTTCGCTCGAATGGAACTTGGTTCCGTTCTACGCGCTGGGCCAAATCCTGGGCGCTATGTTCGGTGCCTTCCTAGCCTGGGCCGCATTCAAGCAGCTCTTCGATGCGAATAACTACGACGAAGAGGGCAATGTCACCGGTGCCAATTCTGAAACCGCCGGTATCTTCTTCACAGCCCCTGCTCACCCGCACAATGGCTGGAATACGGTGACCGAGTTCATCGCTACTACCGTATTGTTGATGTTCATCGCCTTCGGCCCTGCCGGCGGCGAGCTGGGACCGCTGAGCTACTTCGGTGTGGCGTTCGTTGTTGTCGCCGTCGGCCTGTCCCTGGGTACGCCTACGGGATACGCCATCAACCCGGTTCGTGACTTGGGTCCACGCTTGATGTACGCCTTCGTCCTACCCATTAAGGACAAGGGCAGCGCTAACTGGGGCTATGCTTGGGTGCCGATTGTTGGCCCGCTGCTTTCGGCCGTCGCCGTTGGTCTACTGTCCATTGCGCTTTAATCCAACCCCTATACAGGAGAAATTAGACACATGAGTGATAAGAAATACGTCGCAGCTATTGACCAGGGAACCACGTCAACCCGCTGCATCATCTTCAACCACGATGGCGATCAGGTATCCGTGGGCCAGCTCGAGCACGAGCAGATCTTCCCAGAAAAGGGTTGGGTAGAACACGACCCGCAGGAGATCTGGAGCAACACCCGCCGCGCCGTGGGGGAGGCTTTGGCCAATGGCGATATAACAGTAGAAGATATCGACTCCGTCGGTATCACCAACCAGCGCGAAACCACCGTTGTGTGGGATAAGAACACTGGCGAGCCCGTCTACAACGCCATCGTCTGGCAGGACACCCGCACCTCCGCTATCTGTAAGGAACTGGCTGGTGAAGAGGGCCCGGATAAGTGGCGCCGCCGCACCGGCCTGCTGATCAACTCCTATCCTGCCGGCCCGAAGGTTAAGTGGATCCTCGACAATGTCGATGGCGTCCGCGAGCGCGCCGAAAAGGGCGACCTGCTCTTCGGCACCATTGACTCCTGGCTGCTGTGGAACCTGACCGGTGGTGCCGAGGGAGACGGCGACAAGGAAGCGCTGCACGCAACGGACGTGACCAACGCTTCGCGTACCCTCCTCATGGACATCGAAAAGCTGGAGTGGGACGAAGAGCTGTGTAAGGAAATGGGCATTCCGATGTCCATGCTGCCGGAGATCCGCCCGTCCCTGGGTGATTTCCGCACCGTCCGCGAGCGCGGTTCCCTCGCCGGCGTTCCCATTCGCGCCATCCTGGGTGACCAGCAGTCCGCTATGTTCGGCCAAGGCTGCTTCCGCGCGGGTTCGGCCAAGAACACCTACGGCACCGGCCTCTTCCTGCTGCTGAACACCGGTACCACCCCGAAGTTCTCTGAAAACGGCCTGCTGACCACCGTCTGTTTCCAGCGCGAGGGCGAGCGCCCCGTATACGCACTGGAAGGCTCCGTGTCCATGGGTGGCTCCTTGGTGCAGTGGCTGCGCGATAACCTGCAGCTCATTCCTAATTCCTCTGCCATCGAGAACTTGGCGCGGGAGACCAAGGATAACGGCGGCGTTTACATCGTCCCGGCATTCTCTGGTCTCTTCGCCCCGCACTGGCGTTCCGATGCCCGCGGCGTCATCGTGGGCCTGACCCGCTTTGCTAACCGTGGACACTTGGCTCGCGCCGTCCTCGAGGCAACCGCTTACCAGACCCGCGATGTGGCAGATGCCATGGTGGCGGACTCCGGCGTGGAAATCACCGAGCTGCGCGTGGATGGTGGCATGACCACCAACGAGCTGCTCATGCAGTTCCAGGCTGACATCTTGGGCGTGGAGGTACACCGCCCGAAGAACATTGAGACCACCGCAACCGGCGCCGCTGTCGCTGCCGGTTTGGACAATGGCTTCTGGGAAGACCTCAGCATTCTGGATACCCAGCGCGGTGACCTCACCGTATTCAAGCCCAAGATGGAGCAAGAAGAGGTGGATTACCTCTACGGTGAATGGAAGCGCGCTATCAAGCGTTCCTTGAACTGGGAAGACTCCGATGAGGATGAGTTGGACTTTTAAGTCCTGAAGTAAACTCGCGGGTATGGATACTTTCCCTACCCGGGCCCCTCGGCTCATCGCGAGTGATATTGACGGCACCCTGCTGGACCGCAATCATCGCGTCCCGCGTCGCAACCGCGACGCAGTGGCGCGGGCGGTGCAGCAGGGTGCTTATTTTGCTTTGTCCACCGGCAGGCCTTTTCGCTGGATAGAACCGGTCCTGGAGCAGCTTACGGTGCGCCCGGTATGCGTGACCTCAAATGGGGCGGTGCTCTATGATTCCGCGGAAGACCGCGTGCTATCCGCGCGGGAGCTTTATCCAGACGCGCTAGAAGAGGTGGTGACGGTAGCGCAGCGCGTCCTCGGCACGGTTGGCTTTGGCGCAGAGCGGGCGGGCGGTTCGCTTGCCGATGCCCCCGATCAGCTCTTCGTGGTCGACCCTCACTACTCCGAAAATGCCCTCTTTGAGGGCTTTGGTGTGGTCAGCGTGGGCGAGTTGGTGGCGCAGCCGGTGGTCAAGCTGCTTATCCGGAATACGGATTATTCCGCACCGGAACTCTACGACTTGATTGCTCCCCATATTGATCCGGAGCTGGCGCATATTACTTATTCCATGCAGGAGGGTGTATTAGAGGTCGCGGCCCCTAATGTCACCAAGCGCCGGGGTGTGGAGTGGTTGGCCAACCAGCATGGGATAGCGCAGGAAGAGACCATTGCTTTTGGGGATATGCCCAACGATATTGAGATGCTCACTTGGGCCGGCTGCGGGGTGGCAATGGAAAACGCCCTCCCGGCAGTGAAGGCGGCCGCTGATGCGGTCACCGTGGCCAACCACCAGGCGGGCGTGGCAAAGGTATTGGAGCGCTGGTTCTAACCCGCTCCACGGGGAGGTTAGTCGGTGTAGATGTCTACCTTTTCGGTATCCATGTTGTAGACAATCTCGCCGCCCTGGAACTGAACGCGGATTTCCTTGCCGTTTTTCATCTCGTTTGTGGTGGGCAGGCCGAGCTTGGAAGCGTTATCGCCTTCCGCCCATTTCTTGGCAATCTCTCCGGTCAGGGCCTTTGCCTCGGAGTCCTCGGAGGAGAGGACCACACCGTTTTTGAAGAGCTGGTACATAATCTTGCCGGAATCGGTGGTGTCCGGTCCGCCAACGGCGAGACCCAAGACGGGACCAAAGGCGTTCAGGACGGAGGTCCAGGATTCTTTGAGGCCTTCGTTATTAGAAAGCTGCACAACCTTGTTGACGATATTCGGAATATCGCCAGCGGTCAGGTCACCGGCAAGCTTCTTATCAGCATCCGGCTGTGCCACGCGGTCATTGGACACTAGGACGCCGAATACGGCGGCGGCGATGCCTGCCAAGGCCTGGATGGTCGATACCGGAATGTCCACCCCGCCGATGGAGGAGGTGGCCTCGCCCGGGGTGGAATGACCGCCGTTACTCGATGGCGACTTCTTATCCCAGTTCATTGCAGCAGAGTTACCGCCAGCCTTAACCGCGTTGTACTTCTGCTTGGTGTTATCGCGGATCTGCTGCCAGTTCTGCGTGGTGTAGCGACCCGGGCACTGGGTGTAGTGGAAATCATTGTGTCCACTGAATGCGGGTACCGTAGCCTGCGCGCCGGCTGGAAAGCGGGATCCGCCAAAGCCACCAGAGGTCAGGGTAGCGGTGCCCGTGGGATCGATGCCGGAGATCGCGGCCTTCCACCCGGCAATTTCTGCCACCGAGTTCAGCATCTTTTCTGACGGTTCTTCATTTTCGTAGTTGCCAATCATGGAGATGCCCCAGTTGTGGGAGTTGAAGCCACCAACGTGTGCGCCCTGGACGGCCTTGTCGAGACCGCCGTAGCGGCCCTCGTAGATGGTGCCGAACTTATCCACGAGCACGTTGTATCCAATATCGCACCAGCCCAGGTTCTGAGCGTGGTATTCATAGGCAGCGCGAACCTGCGCGGCGGCCTGTGCCGGGGTGTAGTTATTGGAGCCCGCGGTGTGGTGCAGCGTCATCGCCTTGATGCCGTCATCGTAGGTGGGCTGCTGGCAGCGCTTAGATTCATCGGCGCCCCATCCGGAGCGGGACACTACCTTTGGCATGCCATCGGTGGCGGCAGTAGGTTCGATGGCTTGGCCTTCTTGGGCATTGCCGTCCATAAAGACGGCATCCAGGTCCGACACGGTGGTGCGGTCGGTGTTGTTTTCATCAGCTACTGGGGCGATATCGCCGACGTTATAGGGCTGCGCGGCGGCGCGGTTGGCATCCGCAGCACCGGTTGCTTTATCGGGCAACTCAGCATCGTCATCCAGGTTGGAACCGGTTACGAGGTCCACATTGGCCATGGATACCTGCACATCGTTGGTATCGCCCACGTAAATAAGCTCGGTACCGTTCTTGCCATCGCCGTAGTTCATGGCATCCATATCGAACCATTCGCTCCAGGAGCCGTCCTCCTGCTTGGAGCGGACGAAGGAGTGCACGTCGCGCTTGCCCTCCCAGGTCACGGCGAACATGTTGAACGCCTCGTCGCGGTGGAAGTGCTTGACGGCACGCGGGCCCTCGCCATCGCCTTGCGCTGCCACGGCGGGATCATCAACGACGACGGAGTCGGCGTTGCTAAAGTTTTCAGAGGCGTTTTTAACCTCGATGGGTCCGCCAGAACCGGAGTCCTGGGTTTTAAGGACCTGCTGGCCGCCGAATGCGGCCGCCATGACGAGGGCAATGGAGGAAACCGTCGCGATGACGGGTGTGGTCCACGTTGACCTCGTGGGAACTAGTCGACGTCGTTGCTTCACTCTATTCTCCCTGGGTTGAGTAAGTGCCGATGTAGCTGTAAAAACGGTTGCCAAAAGTTAACAGTTGATAGTGATGCTACGAGTGTGGCAGCTGTGAATCTTGTTGCGACACGCCGATGACCCGTGTTCCCCTCTGGAGTGCAATAAAGTGGAAGCCATGACTTCTTATGACCTCATCGTTGTTGGTTCCGGATTCTTTGGCCTGACCGTTGCGGAAAGGGCCGCTAGCCAGCTGGGAAAGAAGGTGCTCATTGTTGAGCGCCGCGAGCACCTGGGTGGCAATGCCTACTCCGAGGCGGAGCCCACCACCGGGATTGAAGTGCACAAATACGGCGCGCACCTCTTCCACACCTCTAATAAGCGCGTGTGGGAGTACTGCAACCAGTTCACTGATTTCACCGACTACCAGCACCGCGTCTTTGCCATGCACGATGGCACCGCCTACCAATTCCCCATGGGGCTGGGGCTTATCAACCAATTCTTCGGCCGTTACTACTCGCCCGATGAGGCCCGCGAATTGATCAAGGACCAGGCCGGCGAATTCTCTGCGGATGAGGCCAAGAACCTGGAGGAAAAGGCCATCGCGCTCATTGGCCGCCCGCTCTATGAGGCGTTCATCCGCGACTACACCGCCAAGCAGTGGCAGACCGACCCCAAGGAACTGCCAGCCAGCAATATCACCCGCCTGCCGGTGCGCTACACCTTCAATAACCGCTACTTCAACGACACCTATGAAGGCCTGCCCGTCGATGGCTATGCGGCGTGGCTAGAAAACATGGCGGATCATGAAAACATCGAGGTCCGCCTGGATACCGATTGGTTCGATGTCCGCGAGGATCTGCGCGCCGAGTCCCCGGATGCTCCCGTTATCTACACCGGCCCGCTGGACCGCTACTTTGACTTCGCCGAAGGCGAGCTCGGCTGGCGCACCTTGGACTTCGACCTCGAGGTCCTCGATACCGGTGACTTCCAGGGCACCCCGGTGATGAACTACAACGATGCTGATGTGGACTTCACCCGCATCCACGAGTTCCGCCACTTCCACCCTGAGCGTAAGGATCGTTACCCCTCCGATAAGACGGTCATCATGAAGGAGTACTCGCGCTTTGCCGATAAGGGCGATGAGCCGTATTACCCCATCAATACCCCGGAGGACCGCTCCAAGCTGGAGGCGTACCGCAAACTAGCGGCCCAAGAAGCCAAGGAGAACAAGGTGTTATTCGGCGGCCGCTTGGGCACCTATCAGTACTTGGACATGCACATGGCCATCGGCGCCGCTCTGTCCCTATTCGATAACAAGCTCGTACCCTTCTGGAACGAGGGCAAGGCCATCGAGCAAGAGCGCGGCCACTAAGAGCTGCTAATTTGCCCTGGGCACGCTATGCTTAGTCACCTCACAGGTTAGGAGGTGACGGCATGGCTCAACGCAAGAAATACACCAAGCCCGGGCACGCGGACCGCAGCATGTGGAAGATGTCCCCGGAGCGGCTCCAGGAGCATTTGAAACTGCGCAGCCGCGCAACGCGCATTCCCGATAAGAAAAAGCAGCAAGCAAAGAAGGCCTGCCGGAACACCCGGCGGGCCTTTCCGCTACTTAACCCCGCGATTATGAGTGCTCGCATTGCTCAATAGATGCAGCACTGGAAAGTATTTTTATGGTGTTCATTCAGCCTGAAGCCCAAAAATTCCTCGACTTAAACAAGGATGCCCCACAGCTAGATACGCGTAGCCCGGAAGAAAACCGTGCCGCCCAGCTGAAAACGGCAGCGGCGTGGGGCAAGAAAACTCGGATGGCGTCTGTGTATGAGACCTCGGTGCGCGGTGTCACGGTGCGGGTTTATATACCGGAGGGGCTGGAGCTTTCCGATGCCCAGCCGGCAGAGCCCGCCTTCATCTTCTTCCACGGAGGCGGCTGGGTGCTTGGGATTTAGAAACCACAGATACAACCGTGCGGGACATTGCCGCAGAATCGGGAATCATCTGTATCAGCGTGCACTATCGCCGTGCACCGGAGTACCCCTTCCCGGCACCACTAGATGATTGCCGTGCGGTAGTAGATGGAGTGCTACAAGGAGAATTGGGGATTGGCATCGATCCAACGCGTGTTGCCGTGGGCGGAGACAGCGCGGGCGGCAATATTGCAGCGGTGATCGCGCAAGAACTGCGCGATCAGCTGGCTCATCAAGTGTTGATCTATCCCGTCATGGATTTATCCACCTTTGACACGCAATCCCATTCGGATTTTAGCGACGGCTACTACCTCACCCGGCGGCGCCTTAACTACTTTTATGATTCTTACGTCGGCACCGCAGACCGCACGGATATCCGTATGTCCCCCGGCAGGAATGGCGATCTGGCGGGGCTGCCCCCAGCGACGGTGATTACCGGTGAACTCGATCCGTTGGTCTCTGAGGTAAGTGACTACGCTGAGCGAATGCTCAATGCGGGCAATGTAGTGAGTTCTATCGAATTTAAGGGGCAGGTCCATCCGTTCGTCCAGATGGGCGGGATTATTTCGGATGCGTTGATTGCGCGCACCATTATTGGCAGCGAATTAAAGCGCTCGCTGCGGGGCCAGAGCTAAAGGTCGCGATCTGCCCGAGCTAAAGGGAAGCGCGGCGTGAACACTCAACACAACACTCAACATGTGCAGTGTTGTGTTGAGTGTTATGTGTAGTGTTATGTGTAGTGCTCGGTTGAAGGTGAGAGGCAAACGGGGAAACGATGGATCTAGAAGAAATTGAGCGGATTGTTCACAATCTGCGCGCCATAGGCAAAGACACCGGCACGGTCGAAGTAAAGGCAGCTGGCGGAGGCCTTCCTAAGAAGATAACGCGGTCGGTGTCTGCTTTTGCCAACGGAAAAGGCGGAACGATCATCTTTGGCCTCGATGAGGACTCGGGGTTTCTTCCCGTCGAAGGTTTCCAAGCCGAGCCCATAGCCAAAGCCTTTGTGGAGGCCTGCGCGGAGAAATTGACCCCTGCTATCCGTGCCGATGTAGAAATTGGTGCTGTCGATGGCGCGCCGGTAGTAGTTGCGGAAATTCCCGAGCTTGCGCCTTTTGATAAACCGTGCTGGGTTACTGCGCAATCTAAATATAACGGGAGCTACATTCGCGAGCACGATGAAGACCGGCTTTTGAAGCCCTATGAAATCGATCGTCTCGAAGAAAATAAGATGCAGCCCTCGTGGGATCTGGAGGTCGTGGAAGCGGCTACTATTGCAGACCTGGATCGGGACATCGTCCAGCAAATCCTAGATCGTGAACGCAGCCTGCGGCCTGGGATCTTTGGCAAGTTCTCTGATGAAAGGGCATTGAAAGCCCTGCATCTCACCGGAGTGGGAGATGATGGGGAAGTTCATCCAACCTTGGCTGGCTTATTAGCAGCCGGCATTTATCCGCAAGAATTTTTCCCGCGGCTCAATGTAACTTTTACCGCTTATGCGGGAACGGATAAGACGTCGACCAAAGGCCAAAGATTTGTTGATAACGCGAGTTTTGTAGGCCCGATTCCGGAATTGGTGCCAGCGGTGGTTTTCGCGGTTGAGAAAAATATGCGGGTAGGCGGCGTCGTCGACGGGGCGTTCCGAGAAGACTTGCCGGATTATCCTCCAGTAGCGGTTAGGGAAGCAGTTGCTAATGCGCTCATGCACAGGGACTATTCTCCCCAGGCTAGAGGGACACAGGTGCAGGTTGATATGTACGCTGACCGGCTAGAAATCATTAATCCGGGTGGCCTTTTTGGGATGGTGAACGTCAATAACCTTGGGGACCCAGGCATGACAAGTGCGAGGAATCAACACCTGTCTCAGCTATTGGAGGTAACGGCTATCTCCGGTGGGTCTGGGTACGTGGCGGAAAATCGTGGAACTGGCTACATTGAGATTCTTGATCAGCTGCAAAAGACACGTCTTTCTCCGCCGAAGCCGACGGATTCGTTGACCACGTTCACGTTAACTTTTGAACGGCGTGAAATGACTTTGCCAGAGCGGAGTGCGTCTATACACGGCGGTTCTAGTGAACGGATTCTGGAGTATTTGGCTCAGTATCAGTCCGCGAATAGCCGTGAGCTTGCGGCGGCCGCCGGGATTTCTGTTGGTGGGGTGCGCAGAATCCTGAACCAATTGGTAGATAGTGGAAGGATCGAGCGTACGGAGCCTTTGCGCAGCCCTAAACAGAGGTATCGCTTGGTTAAATAGACAGGCGCCTGAACACCCAACACTCAACACAACACTCAACATGTGCAGTGTTGTGTTGAGTGTTATGTGTAGTGTTCGCCTGCACCTGCGGGGCTAAAACCCTGCCACCACCAGTTTTGCCAGCTTGCGGCCTCCGGGTGCGGTGGCGGAGTGATGGAACCGTGTGGTGTGTGTATGGAGCTGACGGGGCTAATGCCGTGCAGTGAGTTGATAAACCACAGGGGACATTCCGCAGCGAGTGCCGGGGTCAATGGGTGCTGCGCGGTGGAAAGTCCCAAGTCATTGCAGCGGCCCAAGACCTGGCGCAAGGTCACGCTGGGCAGGTGCACGCCGGTGGGAAGCAGGAGGGTGTCGCCGTCCCAGGCGATGAGTGCGCCGGTGGTGGTTTCGGCGATGGCGCCGTGGGCATCGACAATCGCGGTGTCATCGGTGCCGCTTACCTGATACTGGCTGCGGTAGGCGGCCAAGGCGGGCAAGTCCGGGCCTTTAACTAGAGGCTGTGCGCGGGGATCGGGGGCCTTAGCATAAGTAAGGCGCGTGTGGGCGCGCGGGGCCGGGGCAGGCCGGATATCGAGGTATAGGTTGCCGGCTATGAGGACAATGCGGGGAAAGAGCTCGCCGCCTGAAAGCAGCTCCAGCATGGCGGGGACGAAGCCTGCGGGCAAGGTCCCGGCGGCGGATTCGAAGCGCTTCAGGTGGAGCTGGAGGCCGTGCGTGCGGCCTTGCGAATGGCGCCAGGAATCGGCCACGGTGCAGGAAGCGGTTGGTGGGGTGCAGGGGATAAAGGCGCCGTCGCGCCAGATATAGGAGCTCATGACCACGCCCCTATGACAGATTGGGCCTTGAGATTTCTTTCGGCCAGCTCGGCTGCGGGATCGGAATCGAGGACGATGGCCCCGCCGGCGCCGACGGTGACCTCGGAACCCGCGCGCACCGCGGTGCGGATCACCACGCTGAAATCCGCCTCGCCGGAATAGCCGAGGTAGCCGACGATGCCGGAATAGACGCCGCGGGGTCCTGCCTCGAGGGCATCGATAATCTCGCAGGTGCGCAGCTTCGGCGCGCCGGTCATGGAGCCGGGCGGGAAGGCGGCGCGGATGGCATCGAGCGCGGTGGCGCCGGGGCGCAACTGGCCGGTGATTGTGGAGACCAGCTGGTGCACGGTGGCGTAGCTTTCCACATTCATCAGCCCCGGAACGCGCACGGTGCCGGGCTCGCACACGCGGGATAAATCGTTGCGCAAAAGGTCTACGATCATGAGGTTTTCGGCGCGGGTCTTGGGGTCATCGCGAAGCAGCGCGGGGTCCTGGTGGGCTGGAATGGTGCCCTTGATGGGCTTGGCCTCGACGCGGTTATCGCGCACGCTGAGGAAGCGCTCGGGCGAGGCGCTGCAGATTTCCACGTCGTCGAAGACCAGATGCGCCGCGTATGGTGCCGGGTTGTGCCGGCGCAGCGCCGCGTAAATATCGCCGGTGGCCTGCGCGGTATAGGTATCGGTCAGGCAGACCTCGTAGCTTTCTCCGGCGTGCAAGAGCTCTTGGGCGCGCTGGATGCGGTCCAGGTAGTCGGTGGTGCGCCAGGCGCCCGCGCTTGCCGATGCCCCCTCGCTTCCCACCTGCCCACCTTCCAGGGCTTCCTCCAGCCGGTCGAGCAGGTCCTGCGCGCCGTCGCCGTCGAGGCAGCACAGGTGTGCTACCTGCCGGTGGTGGTCGTAGATAAGGAAGGACTGCGGTTGGATGAAGTAGGCATCGGGATAAGGCGAGCGGTGGCGCAGTTGGATGGGCAGGGTAAGCTGCGCGCATTCGTAGCCGAGGAAACCTACCACCCCGCCGGTAAATGGCAGATCTGGTGCATCAAAGACCTGCGTGGATAGCTCGCGCTCGAGGGTGGTGAGGATATCGGGGGCATCGCCAAGCCGGTAGCGAAAGGAGCGGCTAAGCGGGCCGGTAGCATCGCCAAGAATGCTATAGCGCCCGCGCGCATCGGCGGAATCGAGGAAGAAGGCATCGTTGCCGTCTGCCTGCAGCGCCGCGAAGACGCTGGGGCAGTCAATCGCGCCGGGGACCTCGCGGTGGAGGAGGCGAAAACCGCCGAGGAAATTGCGCAGCAGGGTCGCGCCGTGCTGTGTCAGCACCGATTCGGGGTGGAATTGCACGCCCCAATGAGGCAGGCCATCGACCTTGAGGGCCTGGACGGTGCCGTCCTCGCTGCGGGCATGCACGGTGATGCCGGGGGCAGGTTCAATGTGCAGCGAGTGATAGCGCACCACCTGAAAGTCCTGCGGGATGATGGCAAAAATTCCCTCGCCGGAATGGCTAATGGTGGAGACAAAGCCGTGGCGCGGTTCGGGCGCGCGGCTTATGCGGGCACCGGCGAGCATCGCCAAGCCTTGGTGGCCAAGGCAGACGCCGAGCAGGGGAATCCGCGCTGCGGCGGCTGCCTCGATAACGTGCCGGGACATGCCAAAGTCGTTTTCTTCCTCCGGGGTTCCTGGACCAGGGGAGATAACCACGTGGCTGAACTCGCCGGCGCGCACGCGATCTGGAATGTTGGCGGCCTCGCCCGCGGGAACGACGAGCGGCTCGGTTCCGGAGACCTCTGCGATGAGGTGGGCGAGGTTAAACGTGTACGAGTCGTAATTATCAATGAGCAGGATCATCAAAGGCAGAGTCTATAGCCCAGTGCGCCCCACGCGTAACTTGCTCCACGCGTGCCTTAACTACTGGGTTATGACCAACCAATTGACGTATGTCACACCGCGTTGTAAAGTTAACTTTAAGTTAACAACAAGCAAACGGGGAAAGAATCCAGGAAAGGGGATAACAATGAACCAGTTTGAAACCCTCCGTCATGACCTGCATGCCAAGTACGGTCACGGATATACCCGTGCTGAAATCGATGCGAAGTTGGACGAGGTCATCGCCAAGCACACCGCTCACGCCGGGCTCGTGGAATTCATCCCCGTGCTGGTAGAGCGCGAGGTGCGCGAGTTCTTCGGAGCCCACCGCATCCACGTTCGCTTCGCCGCGGGCAATAACCACGCCCTGGCCAAGGCCGCCGCGGACCTCACCAAAAAGCACGCGGGGGAGGCGCTCTACGTCGATACCGCCGCCGCACACCCGGAAAATGACGGCAATGACCACCTGGCGCACGTCATGAGCGAGCGCGGCATGGGCCAGGCTCCCAAGAAGTACCTCGAAGAGGTGCGGACCGTGGCCATGCCGGATTACATCGTGTACCTGGGTCGCGAGGTCGAGCGCGATGAGGCCGGCAAGGACATCAAGATCTGGGACATCGCCCCGGCTGAGACCGTTGAGCAGGCCCGCGAGCTTGCCGATGACCTAGAGGCCCGCGTCTACTACATGCTGAACAAGCTGGGCATCGACCCGGTAACTGAATCCGTGCGCGTCTAGCCTAAGGCAGGGCGAAAGCAAAAAGGGCTGAGGGAAACCTCAGCCCTTTCATCATGCATGCAGTGTACTTCCATTCCGGTGGTAGGCCAGATAGAGCGGGCGGCGCGAGCGGAAGCCCGCGGCGTCGAAGACAGGGGTTAAGTAGCAGGAGGGGATCCGGACACTTTTAAGAATATTGGGGTTGCCCGCAAATAGCGGTTGCGTCCTTTCGTGTGGTGTCGTTTTTATAGAAGAGTTGGCCTATTCAGGCGTCATTGGTTTCCGTGGTGTTGCTGGTAAGCGGCTGAATGCGACCCCTGTGGTTAAGGACAGGGCTAGTGCCATTGCCCATATTCTCTTTGAGAATGGTGTAAAGAAAATCAATTGACTTAAGTCCGCGCATTTTAGAGGGACAACCCTTATCGTAGGTAGAATTGCTACCTATATAGGTTATCGACCTATCTTGGGTTGAAATATTTGTTGGAGGTTTCGTGAAGCAATGGACTCGTAAAATTGCATCTTCGGTATTGCCCTTGTCGATTCTGGCGATTCTTTCAAAGGGAGAGTCATACGGTTATGAGATCAGAAAGATGCTCGTAAGTTTCAATCTTGGAGATTTTAAAAGCGGTACCGTGTATCCGCTTTTAACTCGGTTGGAGGAAGAAGGGCTCATTGCTTCGAGATGGGCGGAATTACATGATGATCCTCCTCGGAAAATGATTCAGATTACAGACACCGGTCGAGATGCCCTCAATGAGGGCGTCCAAGACGTGGAGTACTTACTAAGCGGCATCCGCAATGTGATGGAAGGGAAATAGCATGAGCACTCTCAATGACGAATACCTGAAAAGCTTGGCTCGAGAGCTTAGGTTAAGGTCAGTCTCCGAATCAGATATTAATCAAGAAATGCTACGAGTCATGAAAAGTGACGGTGCTGGGGTTAACTTGAGGAACGAGTTTGGAGCCCCTGATGAATATGCGGAAGCGCTCTACCCAAATCGTCCTAAAAAGCAGTTCTACCTTTTTACGGCTATTGGAATTGCCCTTGCAGTTATAGGCTTCGTTACCTTGCATGTCTTGTTTAAAGGCGATGAGGCTTCCAGCGCAGTATCGTTAGTTAAATTTATTCCACTTATTTGCATGCCGATTGGTATAGCTATTGACGTAAAAAGATTCTCTAAAGTCTAAATTCGTCGTCGGATCCAGCCTTTAGAGAAGTCGGACCCTTTCTGCAATTCCCGCCTGCGGCACGGCGGGTGTGTTACACCAGAGAGTGTCTGATGGTTTGTGTGTGGGAACCTATCCGGCTCTGTCCACCAAATGGGGGTCAGGTCCTTGTCTCGTCGATTGACCGTCTCGCCCGCTCGTTAGCAGACTTGCGCGGCATTGTTGATGAACTCACCAACAAAGGTGTGACTGTTACTTTCCTGCATGAGAATCTCGCGTTTGCGAAAGACACCACGGACCTACGTGCAGATTTAATGCTAGGAATTTTAGGTTCGTTTGGTCAAGTCCGTTTGAGTGGTGTTTCTACCTTTCGATAGAGCATGCAGTGTGATGGTGTCAGGGGCCAGCACGTGCT
>NZ_JBEHFY010000017.1:0-60516 GCF_040225815.1 Corynebacterium sp. KPL2895 | reverse complement strand
GCGCCTGATGTCTTTGAAACCAAGTCTTCGGCTATACTGACCACAGCAGCATAGCTAGCCCCCGATGTGTCCACTTTCCGGGGGTCAGGCCCCTCAGTTAGAAAATTGTGAATTGGAACCTTAAGTTGATCTTCCGCACTGGTGCGCTTGTCGAGGTTAAGTTCTGATTCGATCTTGTGCAGGTTGGAAACAAGTTCTGTAGAGGCCTGAGAAAAGTTCTGCATGACTAGGCTCATTTCAAGGTCAGTGGAGGGATACGGCAGGTGTATGGGTAGTTCGTCCAAGAACACAATCCATGGACTGTTTACGTAGCTAGAGTCATCGCCCTTCATGCTAAGCGGCTATTGCCGCTAGGACTTGGTTCTCGCATGAGAGACTTGATTTGCGCATAAAGGCTGGGTCGAAGACCTTGATGCGGGCGATGCGGTTGAGAAGCTTATCTAACTTGTTGGTGCTGTCGTAGGCTTTGTCGAACTCCTCTTTGAGATCATCCATAAATAGCGGCTCGATGGTCTTGAGGATGTTGGGCACTGAAGTGTAGTGCTGGCCCAAGTTGGAGCGCTTGCCTGGTGCAACGACTGCCTGGAACATGGAGCCGAAGATGTCTGGGTTGATGTTGAGCCAAATCTGGCGGCCGAGCTCGATGAGCATCTCACGGGCTTTGGGGGAAAGCGCGGCACCGTCAGGTGGGCGTCGGCGCGGAAGAGACGGCCGTTGACATAAGGGAAGTCCGCCAAGTGGCTGGGCTTTTTCGTCGGGTCTGGTTCATCCAAGGCGGCAAACATGTCGCGGATGAAATCGGCGGTGTCGGAGCCATCTTCCAGCGTGTGCGAGCCTACCGCGTTGGTGAACTGATTCTCACCAAAGATTCCGGTGTCTTCGGCGAAGTAACAAAACAGCAGACGGGTGAAAAATACGTTCAGACCGTGCCGCTGTTCGGGGTCTTTCATGATGCTGGGGTTGGCGGAAGCGAGCTCATCGAATAGCGTGCCCATCTTCTCCGCAGCTTTGACATCCGCGTGGGATTCGGCGGTGTACTGGGCCTTTTCCATGCCGGCCCAAGGTAAGAAGAAGGTGAAATGCTGGTCAATTTCGCGCAGAGGGAACGTACGGTTCTCCCTAGTCTTCAGGTCGTACGCGATCATCTCCGTGTAATCGGTGACGATGACAAAGCGGGTGGCAAACTTCACCACCGTGGGGGACACACGCAGGCATTCAAGTTCTTCAAGAAGATCGCCGGTGGTCTCACGGAAGTAGACGATGTTTTTCTGGGCTACCTCGTGCTCGGGATCCTCAGCAATGTTGAGCGAGCCATTGCGCAGACGCGTGATATTTCCCTTGGAGCGGCCGTATGCGAGCATGAGATCAAAGATGAACTCGCGGTCATAGTCATCTTGCCCGGCAAGGGGCTTGATGCGTTCTTCGATTGCTTTGAGGTTGAGTCGTGCCACCTGAATCGTCCTTCGTCGATCTACGCCACTGGGAAGTGCATTTCAGTGGTTTGAAAAGCTAAAGATCGATTTTAGCCAAGCCAGCTACCTTGCGTCCCCGCAATGCCCACTAGTGTTATAGACCGAAGCTCGAATGCACCTTCACAATCCCCAAGGAGAACACATGACGCACCGCTCGGACGCAGGGCTCGATACGGCGAGGGAGCCGGCATCGTCAGGCACCGGTGTGCCGCAGGCCGGCAACCAGGAGGCGCGCCGGGCGGACCTGCGGCGGTGGAAGGCAATTGCGCTGTCGCTGCTTTTGCTGGCGGCGGTGATCTTTTTGGGGTGCTCGTGGTGGCAGGCATCGGAAAGCGGGGCCCCGGTGTGGGTCGGCTACGTGCGTGCGGCGGCGGAGGCAGGCATGGTCGGTGGTCTGGCGGACTGGTTCGCGGTGACTGCGCTATTCCGCCGGCCGATGGGCCTGCCCATCCCGCACACGGCGTTGATTCCGAATAATAAGGACCGCGTGGGCGATGCGCTGAAGGACTTCGTAGAGGAGAATTTCCTGACCGCGGATGCACTGAGCGCCAAGGTGCGGGATGCGGAGCTGCCGCTGTGGCTGGCGCGCCAGGGGGCAGAACCCGGCAAGGCAGAGGAAGTCTCCGAATGGATTGGCCAGCGCGCCGCCAGCGTGGTGGAGGACCTCGACCCTGCTGAGGCAGAGCAGTTCATCCGCACCCAGGTCATGGACCGCCTGGCGGAGCCGGAGTGGGGCCCGCCGTTGGGCCGGTTGCTGGAGGGCTATATCGCGGACGGCAAGGCGCGCCCGCTGGAGGATGACCTCATTGACTGGGCGCACAAGAAGATTCTCGGCATGGAATCGACGGTGGTCACGGCCATCGATGAGCGCATGCCCGGGTGGGCGCCGCGTTTTGCCCGCGAGATGGTGGGGGACAAGGTCTATAGCGAGCTCGTTAATTTCGCCGAGGAAGTCCGCCGCGATGGCAACCACGAGGCCCGCCTGGCCATTCGCCGCAACCTGTCCAAGCTGGCTGCGGACTTGCAATGGGATGCCGATATGCGCGAGCGCATCGAGAACATCAAGCAAGAGATGCTCGCCTCTGATCAGGTGCAGCAGGCGCCGGCGGCGATGTGGCGCACGATTTCCACCACGCTGATTGATCAGTTCAATGACCCGGAGTCTTTCCTGCGGCAGAAGATGACGGCCAAGGTGAAGGAATTGGCGCACCGTTTGCTCGAGGATTCCGAGTTCTTGGCCCAAGCCAATGACCTTGTGGACAAGGCCGCGCGCTACGCGGTGGAGAAATTCGCCCCGGAGATCATCGCGATCATCCCGGAGACCATCAAGCGCTGGGATGCGCAGGAGGCCTCGCAGAATATCGAGCTGATGGTGGGTAAGGATCTGCAATTTATTCGCCTTAACGGCACGATCGTCGGCTCTCTGGCAGGCTTGGCCATATATGCTGTTAATCATCTCATTTTCGGCGCCTAATGCGCCGGAATAATTCATCACACGGAGGTTTTCATGACTGAGAAGAAGAAGCTTTTTGATTCCCTGAAGGAAGCTGGCGCGTCCGCGCTGAATACCGCCAAGGATTTCGGTGGCCGCCTGCAGGAAGAGCGCGAGAATCAGGGTGCGCAGGGCGCAGGTGCGCAGGGCCCACAGGGCGAGAACGACGGCATGCTGGATAAGGCCACCACTACCGCCAAGCAGTGGGGCGCGTCCATTAAGAAGGCTGCGGAAGAAACCCGCGACTCGGAGGCTTTCTCTGAGGCCAAGGACAAGTTCGCGGATGCGTACCAGGAAACCCGCGAGGGCGTGAAGGACGCGTATGACTATGCCCAGGAGCGCGTGAACGAGAAGAAGAACGCGCCCAAGAACGGCAATTCCGCTGCTGCGGACAAGGACGATAATATTATCGATGGCGAAGTTATCGATACCGACGAACCCACGAATTAATTTGCATGTACCTCTTACTTGACATTGCCTATAATTTTCCCATCTACTTCTTCCAGGTCCTGACCATTACCGCCATCATCGGGGCAGTACTCGCGGCATCGACGCGCGAGGATGCGTTTCGGGCCGGCGACCGCAAAGGTAAATGGGTATGGGTAGGCCTGCTTGCGGGCTCGGCGGTAGCGATGGCTACCGGCCTGCAAATTTTGGCGTGGATTGGCACGGTCATCACCGGCATCTACTGGTTTGACGTGCGCCCGCAGCTCAAGGCCATCATCAACGGCGACTACAGCTACTAAGCATGAAAAATCTCCTGCACGCTTCCGCCGCCGAGGTCAGGGAGCAGGCCGCTGGGCAGCATGTGCTGGTCTCGCCGCACCACGTGACGGTGGCGGCGGCGGCAGAGCCGGCGGGCATTACCGCCGTGGCGGGCTATCCCACTGGCCGGCACCACACGCTCATCAAGGCCTCTGAGGCCCGCCTAGCCATCCAGTCCGGCGCGGACGAGGTGTGGGTCAGCGTTGATGCCACGCTTGCCGATGCCACCCCTATCCTCGCCGAGCTCGTCGCCATCCGCGAGGCCTGCCCAGACCCGGCCCGCGTGGGCCTCATCCTGCCGGAGACAGAACCGGCGCGGTCCCTCGCGGAAACCGCTGCCGCCCAGGCCGGTTTTCACAAGATCGTCATAGAAAAAGGCAGCGAGCTGTCCAGCTCGCTGCCCGTCGTAGAATTTCCCGCTCCCTAGGTCGGGCGCTTCTGCGGCGACGGTGTTAGGCGGCCTTCTTCTGTTCGCCGCTTTCGCCGGAGAAGTGGTCCATATCGTTCATCGGGACATCGGTACCGGTGATGGTCAGCGTGAGCTTGCCATCCCCCACGTCCACGGATTCGACCTGCATGTCATTGGCAACGAGCTGCTCGGACATGCCGTCCTGCAGGGCATCAGAAATGGCGCTGGTGGCCTGCTCAGGCAGCGACAGCCCAAAGATTGCGGCCTCGGTGGCATTGATCTCCAGCTTGCCGTCGCGGGCGGTGGGCTTGAGCGAAAGGCTGGCCAAACCGCCGCCAAATTTCACCTCCAGCTCGTCGCTCTGGTCATTCGCGGTGATTTCAGTGACCACCATATTTCCAATGGTTTCGCTACCGGATTGGTCTGAGATTCCTTTTTGGAAGCTGGCCAGCAGATAGTCATCCGGAACGGTGGTGGTGGCGCGGAGGAAACCGGCTACTGGGTTATCGGTATCCGTCGACATGTCTTCCACGTGGATTTCAGAGGCGGGTTGCCCCTTGATCTGCGATCCTTCGATCTGCAGGGTCGACGGCGTGGTCATATCCATTTGGGAAATCGAGCCGCGCAGCAGGCCAAAGAGGAGGGGGCTGCCGCCAAAGCTTACAGAGGGATCTTCCGTGACCTCGATGCCTTCTTCCTTGGCGCTATTTTTAAACTCCTCGGTCATCTGATTACCAATGAACCAGCGTAGGCCAAACTCGGCGATGAGGATGATAACAAGGAGCGCTACGAGGACGCCTACGACAATTTTCCACGCGAGCGATCCGCCCGATTTCTTTGCAGCCATGACTACCAGTGTGGCGCATGAGGCGGCCGGTGGCAATGTGTGCTGGATATTAGCGGGGTGCGATGCTCTCCCAGCTCACAGTGAGCGTATTATCGCGCAGCCGGCGGCGGGGAGGCTGGAGGCTAAAGGGGGCATCGGCAAGCAGGGCGTGTGCCATGCGCCACCGCACCCGCGGGCCGTGCGGGGCCCACCCGGCGGCGCGATCCCAAGCCCTATCGGCGGCCTGCAGGAGCTCGTGGATGGGCTCGCCGGGCACGTTGCGGTGGATGAGCACCTTGGGCAGGCGCTCGGCCACATCGGAAGGCCGAGCAACGTCGAAGGGATCCCACGCGAGCGTCAACGTCTTTGGGCCATGCTGATCGAGCAGGATCCACGCCGCGCGCCGGCCCAGTTCATCGCAGGTACCCTCCACGAAGAACCCGCCGGGGGCCAAGCGTGAGCACACCGTCTGCCACGCCTCCGCAACCTGGTCTACGTCGTATTGGCGCAGCACATTAAAGGCGCGCACCACCTGCGGCCGGTAGTCAGCGAGCTCAAATCCGCCCAGCTCAAAGCGGACGCCATCGCGCGGCGGCAGTACCCTGTCCGGGTGGATTTCCAACCCGCGCACATCCACGCGGGGGTTGATGCGGCGCAGCCACCGCGCCCACTCCACGGTGGTGGTATGGGAGGCGCCGTAGCCCACGTCGAGCGCGAGCGGGGTGCGCACGTGGCGCAGCAGGGCCGAAATCTCCGGGTGGGCTACTATCCACCTATCGCAGCGCCGCAGCCGGTTGTAGTTGGTGGTGCCGCGGGTAATAACGCCAAAAGGCCGACCCGCTGCTGCGCTGGCGCGCAGGTTATGAGCGTGGTCGGCCATGGGCGTGAAGGAATTCTAAGGGGTGAGTGCCTTAGGAGTTGTCAGAAATCCACTGTTCGGTCAGCTTGCCCTCGTTATCAAAGAGCTCTGCCAGGGATTCGCCCACCTTTGGCTCGATGGCTGCGCCCATCATCGGGATCTTGACGGAGATCTCGTTGGTGTAGGTCAGCTTGGTCATCTCGCCCTCGCCGGCCAGGGAAATCTCGCCCTTGAAGTCCACCGGGGTGCCCTTGACGTCTGCGGTGTAGTTGACGTCAGCGGCCTGGCCGTTGAGCTCGCCCACGGTGACCACGCGCTTGACCTTGAGGTCCTGCGAGACCATGGCGCGCACTGCCTCTGGCAAGAGGTTGGTCGGCAGGACCTCGTAGAGAGTTGCTACGTTATCGGAGAAATCGTGAACCTGGCCTGCCTCAGGGGAAAGGTTTGCCACGATGTACTCCCAGTACCCCTGGGTGAGCAGCGCCTTGTGAACCATGTCGATAGGCTGATTGATGGTTACGGTGTTTTCACTACGAGTTGACATGCTTAACAGACTACCTTGGTATACGTGCTTGATAAATTTTTTACGCAACAACTCACAGCAATCGACGGCGTAGACGTGGATCCCACGGCGAGCTTTGCCGATCTCACCACCTTGCGCGTGGGGGGAAAGCCGCGGGTCACGTTGCGTTGTTCGCGGCCTGAAGCAGCGGTTGCAGCACTGCGGTACCTCGAGAAAGAAAAAGTTCCTTTCATCGTGGTCGGCGGCGGTTCCAACCTGTTGGTTTCTGATGGCGAGGTAGACGTGGTCGCCGTCGTCCTCGACTTTGCCGTGGTGGACATGGATACCGAGACTGGCCTCGTGCGCGCCCAAGCCGGTGCGGTATGGGACGAGGTCGTGGCGGAATCCGTGGCACAGTCCCTGGGCGGCATCGAGTGCCTTTCCGGCATTCCCGGCACGGTGGGCGCGGTGCCCGTGCAAAACGTGGGTGCCTATGGAGCCGAGATTTCTGAGGTCTTGACCCGCGTGCGCCTGTATAACCTGCGCACCGATGCCGATGAGTGGGTTCCCGTCTCCGATCTTGATCTGGCCTACCGCTACTCCAACCTGAAATTCACCGGCCGCGCGGTGGTGCTCGAGGTCGAATTGCAATTGACCACCGATGGGCTGTCGCGCCCACTGCGCTTTGGGCAGCTTACCGATGCCCCCGGCGAGCGCCGCCCCGTCGCCCAGGTCCGCGAAGAGGTCCTCGCGCTGCGCCGCGGCAAGGGCATGGTGCTTGATGCCGCCGACCACGACACCTGGTCTGCCGGCTCCTTTTTCACCAACCCCGTGGTCGAGTCCAGCGTCGCTGATGCCGTCCAGGACAAGGTGCGCGCCACGCTTGGCGATGCCCTCGCCGACCGCATGCCCCGCCATCCCGCCACCGCTTCAGCACAGGGCGAACCGTCCCCGCACGAAAAGCTTTCGGCAGCCTGGCTTATCGATAACGCAGGATTCACAAAGGGCTACCCCGGCTCCGGCCCAGCAACGCTGTCCACCAAGCACACCCTGGCGCTGACCAACCGCGGAAACGCGACCGCCGCAGACATCGTCGCGCTGGCCCGCACGATCCGCGACGGCGTGCGCGAAGCCTTCGGCGTCGAGCTCGTGCCCGAGCCGGTGTGGCTGGGCGTATCCATGGACGAAGACTAGGCCGCACGCATATAAAAACGTCCAAAACAACCGCGTTCTTCTAAAATTCGTCCTCATTTTTGACGAAACGCGGTTGTTTTGGACGTAATCGTTGCTTGTGGCCGGCACAGGCAGCACGGGCGGCGCAAAAGCCGCCCCGGCGCAGTCTTAGGCAGCCATGACCTCGAGCCACTCCGGCTTGGCGTCCAAGAACTTGCGGGCCGCATCCTGTGCGCCCTTCAAGCTGTGGTGTGCGCCCCAACCGCACTGCTCCTCGTTGGCGGCGGGAACCTCGGTGGCGGTAAGGATATCGTTCAGCGCACCCTCAACGGCGCGCAGCAATTCATCCTGCTCCATGCCATTGGTAATGGCGTAGAAGCCGGTGCGGCAGCCCATGGGAGCAAAGCCGATGAGCTTATCGGTGTAGTTGCGCATAAAGTTGGCCATCATGTGCTCCACGGAGTGCAGCGCCTCCGTGTCCAGGTGCTCCTTATTGGGCTGGCAAAAGCGCAGATCGTACTTGATAATTTCTACGCCGCCGCCCAAATCGGTGCGGTCAGCCACGCGGATATAAGGCGCGCTGACGAGGCGGTGGTCGAGCTCGAAGGACTTGACGTTAATCTTTTCTTGGTTCTGTTCAGTCATACTCCCCAGCCTAATCGCTGCGAGTGTCACTTCCCAGAATAGATTCTTAAGCCGCATACGCTTCGTAACTATGAGTGCCTTGGACGATGCCCCCGCAACCGGCAACAAGCTAGCCCGGAAGCAGACTGCCCAACAGCAAAAGATTGTGCCAAGCACCGTTACCAGCCTGGTCACCGTGGAAAGCCCGGCCGCCGATGTTGATCCGTGGGCGCGTGGCAATCGTCTGTGCAAGGACAGCTGGGGCTTGGTGATGCGGCGCGTGTGGGCAGATTTCTTCCACGATGCCCTCATGGACCGCGCCGCCGCGATGACCTACTTCACCCTCATGGCCTTTGCCCCCACCGTCCTGGCGGCATATTCCATTGCCACGCTGATCTTTTCTTCGCGCCGGGGCGAAGTGGAGGCACTGACTGCGCAGTTCATCGATACGTACGTGCCCCGTTCTATGGCGGAGGAAGCCGGCACCATTGTCAGCTCCATTATCGGATCCACAAGGGAGGGTACGTTTGCGCTGGTGGTCTCCGTAATGATTTCGCTATTCGCCGCCTCGGCGTATGTGCGGGCTTTTTCGCGTACCGCCAATACGGTCTACGGACGGGTGGAAGGCCGCGGAACCATCCGCACATGGGCATTGATGTGGGCCATTACCGTGATCCTAGTCATCGGCGCGGTGGTGGTACTGTGTGCCAATTTATTGCGCGATACCGTCGTGGACAGCGTCATCGAGCCCGTGGCACTCCGGCTGGGGTTGCACGGCACAGTGGACTTTATCGGCGGCATTTTTATGCCCGTGTGGAATTGGTTGCGCTTCCCTATAACGGTCGTGGTGGCGCTGGCACTCATTGCCGTGTGGTACCACTTTGCACCCAACGTTCGACCTAGCCGCTTCCGCTGGATTACCTTGGGCTCGGTGGTAGCGCTTCTGACTAACCTGGTGGTGTGGGGCGTATTCTCCCTCTACATCAAGTATCTGGCCGGGGTGAGCATTTACGGGGCATTCGGTACGGTCATGGCGGTATTTATGACTGTCTGGCTGTCCAATACGATGCTGATTTTGGGTATCAAGATCGATGCGGAGGTCCTGCGCGCCAAGGAGCTACAGCTGGGGCTGCACGCCGAGCGCTATATTCAGGCCCCACCGCGCTCCGAATTCGCGGCGCAGCAGCAGGTGCGCGCGAAGAGGAAACTGGAAGAGCGCTCGGGGCGCATCTTTGCTGGTGCTACCCGCAGCGAGCACCGCACCCGCGCCGGGGAGTAGTTTCTCCGGCGCGAATTAGCGGGAAGCAACCTCTGCCATCAAGATCTCCTGCACCTGGCGGCGGCGCAGCTTGCCTAGCTGATCGGTGGGCAATTCCTCGCGCACCACGAAATGGCGCGGGACCTTATAGCGGGCCAGGAGGCCGCGGCAGTGCTCGCGCAGCGCTTCCGCATCGAAGGTGGCGCCGGGGTGGAGCACCAGGCAGGCGGCAACGTCCTCGGAACCATCGGCGCGCGGGACGCCTGCCACCGCTGCTTGGCCCACCGCGGGGTGGCTCAACAGTGCATGTTCCACCTCGCTGGGAAAGACGTTAAACCCACCGGTGATGATGACCTCTTTAATCCGGCCCACCAGCCGGAAATGGCCATCGGCCTCGCGCACCCCCATATCGCCGGTGCGCAGCCACTCGCCGTGGAATGCCTCCCGCGTGGCGGTGGGATTATCGAGATAGCCCGCAAAAACTTGGGGCCCGCGGGCGAGGATCTCACCGGGCGTGCCATCGGGTTGGCTGCGGTCCAGGTCACCCGGATCCCCGATGCGCAGGTCGGTATCGGCAAGCGGCTTGCCGATGGTCCCCACGCGCCGCCCCTCACCAAGCGGGTTAATGGTCAGCACGGGTGAGGCCTCGGTGAGCCCGTAGCCTTCGACGAGCATGCCGCCGGTGCGGTCTTGCCAGGGCTCGATGATGCGCGCGGGCAGCGATGCAGCCCCGGAAATGGCGTAGCGTACTCCGCCCAGGTCCGCGGCTGGTTCAGCGGCCTGCTCGTTCATGGCGCGCTCATAAATGGTGGGAACACCCGGCATCCACGTCGGGCGGCGCTGTGCCAAGGCGCTGACCACGGCCGCGGGGCGCGGGGAAGGCAGCAGGACGATCTCGGCGGCGCAGCGCATCGCGAGCAAGACGCTCATGGTCAGTCCATAGGAGTGGAACATCGGCAGCGTGGCGAGGAAGCGCTCGTGGCCGGGGCGCAGATCGACCTGGGCCTCCAATTGGATGCAATTGGCGGCGAGGTTGTGGTGCGTGAGCACCACGCCCTTAGGCTGGCCGGTGGTGCCGGAGGTGTAGAGGATAAGTGCGGCATCGGCAAGCGCGGCCTGGCGGTGGGGAACTGGGGCGCCGGAGAGGGGAAGGTGCACCTCCAAAGACACGGGGATCACCGTGCTGGCCAGGCCATCGACCACGGCGGTGACCTGATCCCAGACCAGGGCGATGCTGGCGCCGTGGTGGGCAAAGAGCGGGGCCAGCTCGTGGGCGGTGTACTGAGGGTTATGTTCGACTACGACCGCGCCCAGGCGCAGCACCGCGAAAAAGGCAATGAGGTGCTGCGGGGAGTTGGGCAAGACCAGCGCTACCCGGTCGCCGGGGCGGATTCCCATCTCCCGCAGGGCGCCGGCGGCAGCGGCGATGCGGGTATCCAGCTCCGCGTAGCTCAAGGTCTCGCCGCCGAAAAATGTGGCGGGACGGTCGGGGAAGTTGGCTACTGCGGTGGCGAGGAAATCCGTCAGCGTGGCTTCGTACTCGAGGTCTGACATGGTGGTTAATACTAAGCCTTCTGTTTGAGGAGATCGAGGAGATCCTGCTGCACCATGCGGCGGCGGACCTTGCCCAGCTGGTCCGAAGCCAGCTCCTCAAAGTGGTAGAAGGTGCGCGGAACCTTGTAGCGGGTCAGGCGCTCGCGGCAGAAGGATTTGAGGCCTTCTGGGTCCAAAACGGCGCCATCGCGCAGGATGAGACAGGCGACGACGTCCTCGGAGCCATCCTTGCGCGGGCGGCCCACCACGGCGACCTCCTTGACATCTGGGTGCTTGCGCACCACCTCTTCGACTTCGGCCGGGTAGACGTTAAAGCCGCCGGTGATGATGATTTCCTTGATGCGGCTAACCAGCTTGACCCAGCCGTCCTCATCCATGGTGGCCATATCGCCGGTGCGGAACCAGCCGTTGTGGAAGGACTCCTCGGTGGCCTTTTCGTTATTGAAATAGCCCTGGAAAATCTGCGGCCCGCGAGCCAGCATCTCGCCCGGCTCGCCATCTGGCTGGGTTTCATCGAGGTTATCCGGGTTGCCAATGCGCACCTCGGTATCGGGAAAGGGCAGGCCCACATAGCCCGGGCGGCGGTTGCCGTTCATGGGGTTGCCAATAAGCACGGGGGAGGTCTCGGTCATGCCGAAGCCCTCCACGAGGCGGCCGCCGGTCATGGATTCCCAGCGCTCCATCACGTCAACCGGCAGGGTAGCGGCGCCAGAGAACGCGTTGCTGATGCCGGCGAGATCCACGCCCTTGTCCTCGGCGGCGTCCATGATCTTCTCGTACAACGTGGGCACGCCCGGCAGCCAAGTGGGAGTGTGCTTCTTAATGATGTCCATGATGAGCGGCATCTGCGGGGACGGAACCAAGATCAGCTCGGCGCCGAAGTAGATGCTGAGCACGCACAGCGTGGTCATGCCGTAGGCGTGGAAGAGCGGCAAGGCGGCGAGGAAGCGCTGCTCGGTGGCGTCCATATTCGTCAGCCAAGCCTCGCCCTGCACGCAGTTGGCGATGAGGTTGCCGTGCGAAAGTAACGCGCCCTTGGGCTTGCCGGTGGTGCCGGAGGTGTAGAGGATAAGCGCGATATCGTCCTGCGTGACCTTGGCAATCTCGAGGTCCTTGCCGTCGCCGCCGATGGCAGAACCGATAAGCGTGGACCAGGCCACGGTATTCGGGGCCGCGCCGGTCAGTTGCTCGCGCTTGGCGGCCAACGGCGGTAGGGGAATCCGGAGCGCGAGGCGCTTGAGTGGTGGCATCGCGTCGATCATGTTGACGGACACGATGGTCTCCAGCGGGGTGGTGGCGCGAATCTTTTCCAAGGTGGTGGCGGTTTTATCCCAGGCGATGACCACGCGCGCGCCGTGGTCCTGGAAAAGCCCCTCGAGTTCGTGAGCGGTGTAGAGGGGATTGTGCTCTACCGCGGTGGCTCCCAGCAGCTGGATGGCATAAAACGCCACCACGTGTTGGGGGCAGTTGGGCATGACGATGGCGACCCTATCGCCAGGCCGAATGCCAAAGGCCTTAAGGCCTGCGGCGGCTGCGCGCACCTGTGCGTCTAGCTCCGCGTAGTTCTGCGTATTGCCAAAGAAGTAGGTAGCGGACTTATTCCCATTGATGCGGAGGTTATTGACGTAGTAGTCAACGATGGTTTTATCGCCATAATCAAGCGTGGCGGGGGTCCAGTCGCTGTAGTGCTTAATCCAGGCCCGGGATTCGTATGCAGACACGCGCTACCCTTTCGTTTGGTAAAGAAAAATATTACAAAGGGCGAGTATACCCAGAACGTTAGGAAATCCTCTAGTTTTCTTCGAGTGTCAGCAAAAAACGCTTGATATCCAGGCCGCCGGCATAGCCACCGAGCGTTCCATCGCTGCGCAGCACGCGGTGGCAAGGCCGAATGATCGGCAGGGGATTGGCGCCGCAGGCGGTGCCGACCGCCCGGGTAGCAGCGGGACGCCCCACGGCGGCGGCGAGCTCGCCATAGCTTGAGACCTCGCCGTAGCCGATGGTGTCCAGTTGCGCGTGAATTTGGGCGCGAAATTCCGTCGTTGGCTCCGGGTTGAGCGGCAGGTCGAACTCGCGGCGGCGCCCGGCGAAATACTCCGCGAGCTGCTCCTGCGCCGCATCTAAGATGTCTGCACCGCGCTTGTCGATGCCCCCATTCACCACGCCGCTCACCTCGCCGCGAACCTGATTGGTTTCGCGGTGTCCCTTGCTTTCCTCGTCGCGACCCGACTGGATCGCGACGAAGTCGACGCGGGACAGTCCGTCTGCGTCTGCGGTGAGCAGCAGCGGGCCGATGGGAGTATCGATGGTGCGCAGCATGGTGGTGTGAACGCTAGTTCTTAGGCGTTCTTCTCTGCTTCGAGGCGGTTGATGAGGTCTTCTTGTACCTCGCGGCGGCGGATCTTGCCCATTTGGTCCTTGGCCAGTTCCTCGAAGTGGTAGAAGGTGCGTGGGACCTTGTAGCGGGTCAGGCGCTCGCGGCAGTACTCCTTGAGGCCTTCGGGGTCGAGCGCGGCGCCATCGGCAAGATCGAGACAGGCCACGACGTCTTCGGAGCCGTCCTCGCGCGGGCGGCCCACCACGGCGGCGTCGTCGACGCTGGGGTGCTCGCGCAGGATTTCTTCGACCTCGCCTGGGTAGACGTTGAAGCCGCCGGTGATGATGATTTCCTTGATGCGGCTGACCAGGCGGATGAAGCCGTCTTCTTCCATGATGCCCATGTCACCGGTGCGGAACCAGTCACCGTGGAAGGCGGTATCGGTGGCTTCCTGGTTATTGAGGTAGCCCTTGAAAATCTGCGGGCCGCGGGCCAGCACTTCGCCCTCAACGCCGTCCGGCTGGGTTTCATCCAGGTTATCGGGGTTGGCGATGCGCACCTCGGTATCCGGGAAGGGAATGCCCACGTAGCCGGGGCGTCGGTCAGTGCTCATGGGGTTACCTACGATGATTGGCGAGCACTCGGTTAGGCCATAGCCCTCTACGAGCAGGCCACCGGTGGCGTTTTCCCACTTATTGACGGTCTCAGAAGGCAGGGTGGATGCGCCGGAGAAGGCTGCTCGCACGCCCTTGATGGGTACTTCTTGCTCCTCGGCGGCCTTGACGATGCGCTCGTACAAGGTAGGAACGCCCGGGACCCAGGTCGGGGTGTGCTTCTTCATCAGCTGCATGATGAGCGGGATCTGCGGCACGGGGAGAATGACCAATTCGCCGCCGATGAGCTGGGCCAAGGTGACGTTCATGGTCAGTCCATACGCGTGGAAGAAGGGCAGGGCGGCGAGCATGCGCTCTGGCTTATCGCCTAAGCCTGGCACCCACGCCTTGCCCTGGAGCAGGTTGGATACGAGGTTGCCGTGCGAGAGCATCGCGCCCTTGGGTGCGCCGGTCGTACCGGAGGTGTACATCACCAGCGCGATGGTGTCCTTATCAATGTCCTCCGGCGTCTTAATATCGCTGCCGTTGCCACCGATGGCATCACCAATCAGCGCCTCCCACGGCACGGTATTTGGTGCCGGGGCAGAAAGCTGCTCGCGCTTGGCCTTGAGCGGGGGAAGCGGCAGGCGCAGCGCGGCGCGCTGCAGGGTGGGCATGGCGTTGATCATGTTGATGGACACGACCGTTTCCAGGTTGGTGGTAGCCCGCAGCTTCTCCAGGGTGGGGGCGGCCTTGTCCCAGGCGATGGCGATGCGCGCGCCGTGATCCTGGAACAGACCCTCCAGCTCGTGGGCGGTATAAAGCGGGTTGTGCAGCACAACCTGGGCGCCGAGCTTCAAGATGGCATAAAAGGCCGCGATGTACTGCGGGCTATTGGGGGCAACGATGGCTACGCGGTCACCGGGGCGCACGCCAAAGGCCTTCAGGCCGGCTGCGGCGGCGCGCACTTGGCGGTCCAGCTCGGAATAGTTTTGGCTGCGTCCAAAGAAATACGTGGCTGACTTATCGCCATTGACCTTGAGGTTATTGTCAAACAGGTCCAACAGGGTGGTGTTGCCATAGTCGAGGCTATGCGGCGTCCACTCCGGGTAATACTGGAGCCATGCCTTTGATTCATAAGCGGACAATGCGTGACCTTTCGGTAGCGTAGGTTGTTGGCAGGGGTCAGTATAGCGCCGCTAAGATGAGTTACCATGCGCATCGCCATGATTTCTATGCATACTTCCCCCATTGAGCAGCCTGGCTCCGGGGATGCCGGCGGAATGAACGTCTACGTTTTAAATATTGCCTGCCAATTAGCCCAGCTTGGTGTCGAGGTGGATGTCTATACCCGCGCTACCCGCCCCAGCCACAAAGAAATCGTGGAAGTGGCCCCCAACCTGCGGGTGATCAACATCGTGGCCGGTCCCTTTGAGGGGCTAGAAAAAGAAGATCTACCTACCCAGCTGGCAGCTTTTTCCGGCGGCGTAATGCAATTTGCCAAGTGGCAGGGCAAAAAATATGACCTTATTCACTCCCATTACTGGCTTTCCGGCCAAGTGGGATGGCTGCTTCGCGATCTATGGGGCATCCCCCTCGTCCACACCGCCCACACCTTGGCAGCGGTGAAAAACGCTTACCGCACCGCCGAGGACACCGTGGAATCAGAGGCGCGGCGCATCTGCGAGCAGCAATTGGTGGATAATGCCGATCTCCTGGTGGTCAATACCGATCAGGAAGCCCGCGATCTGGCGGAGCACTACGATGCCGAGCGCGATATCATCCGCGTGGTCTCCCCAGGTGCTGACGTGGGGCTATTCACCCCAGGTACCGACCGCAACACTGAGCGTTCCCGCCGCGAGCTGGGCATCCCGTTGCATACCAAGGTCGTGGCCTTTGTGGGGCGGCTACAGAAATTCAAGGGGCCCGAAGTTCTTATCCGCACCGCCGCCGAGCTGTGCCACCGCGAGCCCACCCGCGATTTTAGGGTGCTCATCTGCGGCGGGCCATCCGGGGCCAATGCCTCGCCGGAGGCGTATAGGGAATTGGCGCGGGAGTTGGGCGTGCAAAAGCGCGTGCGCTTTTTAGGACCCCGCCCACCCGAGGAGCTGGTAGGTGTGTACCGCGCCGCGGATATCGTGGCGGTGCCCAGCTACAACGAGTCTTTTGGTCTGGTGGCGCTCGAGGCTCAGGCCTCTGGCACGCCGGTCGTCGCCGCGGCAGTGGGTGGGCTGCCCATCGCCGTCGTCGATGGCGAGACCGGGCTGCTGGTGCCGTCCCACGATCCGAAGGACTGGGCGGATTCCTTGAGCCAGCTGCTTGATGATGACGCCCGGCGCATCGCCATGGGCGAGGCCGCCGTCGCGCATGCCGCGCGATTTAGTTGGACCAACACGGCCCGAGAGCTGACGGAAATTTATGACGAAGCCCGGCAGATTCCCGTGCCGGACTGCCACCAACGTCGGGCGAAGGGAGACTAGCTTCACTGACGCGCCGGGCGGTTTCGTGGCATGCTGGAGGCATGACTAACGGAAAACTGATTCTTCTTCGCCATGGCCAATCCACCTGGAATGAATCCAACCAATTTACTGGTTGGGTCGATGTTGATCTGACAGAAAAGGGTGAGGCAGAGGCCAAGCGCGGCGGCGAGCTGCTCGCGCAAGAAGGCATCCTGCCCAACGTGCTGTACACCTCCTTGCTGCGCCGCGCCATCCGCACCGCCAATATCGCGCTGGATGCGGCCGACCGCCACTGGATCCCGGTCATTCGTGACTGGCGCCTCAATGAGCGCCACTACGGTGCGCTGCAGGGCTTGAACAAGGCCGAGACCAAGGAAGAATACGGCGAGGACCAGTTCATGGCATGGCGCCGTTCCTATGACACGCGCCCGCCCGAGCTTGCCGATGACGCCGAGTACTCCCAGGCAAACGACCCCCGCTACGCGGACCTGGACAAGGTCCCACAGACGGAGTGCCTGAAGGACGTAGTCGAGCGCTTCGTGCCTTATTTCGAGGAAGAGATTCTGCCGCGGGCTAAGAAGGGCGAGTCCGTCATGATTGCAGCGCACGGCAACTCCCTGCGCGCGTTGGTCAAGCACCTCGATGGCATTTCCGATGATGACATCGCCGGGCTGAATATCCCGACCGGTATCCCGCTGGTTTACGAGATTGCGGAGGATGGCTCCGTGGTCAACGAGGGCGGCACCTACCTGGACCCAGAGGCCGCCGAGGCCGGGGCCGCTGCCGTTGCCGCGCAGGGTGGCAAGTAACCCGCTACTGCATATAAGTCCCCGGGGAGGTGCTCCCTGGGGACTTTCTAATGATTAGGCTTAATCACGTGGAATTAATTTTTGTCTTTCTCGCGGGCGTGCTTGCCTGCGCGGTGGCGCTGCCATTAATTTCCCGGGTGCGCGAGCGTATGGCACGCCGCCAGCGCGCCAGCGACGCCCAGGCAAACCAGGTCACCAACGTGAGCCAAGGCCTGCACCTCGCGGTCCAGGGCTCTCCTACGGCGCTGACGGTGCTCGATAGGAATCAGGAAATCATCCTGTCCAATCCCGCGGCGCACGAGATGTCCGTGGTCCACGATCGCGCCGTCAATCCGGAAATCTGGAAGACCGCAGAGCAGGTCTTCGAGGATAAGGAAACCCGCACCGTGGACCTGGCAATCCCCAAGCGCCGCACTGGGCACCGCGTCACTCAGGTCAAGGCCGTTATCAAGCCGCTGACGCTTAACGATGGCCGCTTTATCATCATCTACGGCACCGATGAGAGCGAAAACGTGCGCATGGAATCCGCGCGCCGCGATTTCGTAGCTAACGTCTCCCACGAGCTGAAAACCCCGGTGGGCGGCATCGCACTGCTGGCCGAGGCCCTGCTGCAAGACCCCGAGGATCCGGAGCACGTGAAGTACTTCGGCAACAAGGTGCAAAAAGAGGCCAACCGCATGGCGGATATGGTCAGCGAGCTTATTTCGCTGTCCAAGCTGCAGGGCGCCGAAGCGCTGCCGGAAATGGAACCGCTTTACGTGGACGATCTCATTGACGAGGCGATTTCGCGCAATCAGCTCGCCGCAGACGCGCGCTCCATCAGGCTGACCCAAGGTCCCTCCGAGGGCGTGCAGATCAGAGGCGACCGTTCTCTCTTGGTAACGGCGCTGTCTAACCTCATTTCCAACGCGATTAATTATTCGCCGGAGGAATTGCCGGTCTCCGTCTCACAGAAAGTGGTGGGAGAGGACGTCGTGTTGATCCGGGTGACGGACCGTGGCATCGGTATCCCACCGGAGCATCATAAGCGCGTCTTCGAGCGCTTTTTCCGCGTTGACCAAGCCCGGTCGCGGCAGACGGGAGGCACTGGCTTAGGATTAGCAATTGTTAAACACGTGGTGGCGAACCACGGGGGCAATATTAAGCTGTGGTCGCGGCCTGGCACGGGCTCTACTTTTACCATCGAGTTGCCCATATATAAGGAAGAGAAGCCAGCGCACGAGGCCGACTTGCAGGATAATGAAGACAGGGATTCCGTCGATGCGGCGGCTCCTGGGCTCCAGCGTGCGGTAGCACGCGTTGCAGCACGTCGAAAGGATAAAGCACAATGACCACCATCCTCATCGTGGAAGATGAAGAGTCGCTGGCCGATCCGCTGGCATTCTTGCTCCGCAAGGAAGGCTTCGAGCCGATTATCGCCCTCGATGGCCCATCGGCGCTGGAGAAATTCGCCGATAATGACATCGACATCGTGCTGCTTGACCTTATGCTTCCCGGCATGTCCGGCACCGACGTGTGCAAGCAGCTGCGCGCCACCTCCTCCGTGCCGGTCATTATGGTCACCGCGCGCGATGCGGAAATCGACAAGGTCGTGGGCCTGGAGCTGGGCGCGGACGATTACGTCACCAAACCGTATTCCTCCCGCGAGCTCATTGCCCGCATCCGGGCCGTGTTGCGTCGCGGCAACGATCGGTCCTCCCACGCGGATGCTGCGGAGAGCACCGAGGCAGAAGACGAGCAGATCCTGTCCGGCGGCCGCGTGAAGATGGATGTGGAGCGCCACATCGTCACCGTGGCAGACGAGCCTGTGGCCATGCCGCTCAAGGAGTTTGACCTGCTGGAATACCTCCTGCGCAACGCCGGGCGCGTGCTGACCCGCGGCCAGCTCATCGATCGCATTTGGGGTGCCGATTACGTGGGCGATACCAAGACGCTAGACGTGCACATCAAGCGCCTGCGCACCAAGATTGAGGAGCACCCCTCCCGCCCGAAGCACCTGGTGACGGTGCGCGGGCTGGGCTATAAATTCGAGCTCTAATACCAGCCGGCCTTGATACTGGCTGGGTGCTGGCTAAGCTTTACGCCGTGCTCGGCGGCTTCCGCGCGGGCACGGCATTGTTGAGCCAAAATATCGTAGCTTTCGCGCCCCATGAGCGCGACGAGCTCGTCCTCGTGCGATTGCCACATCGGCAGCGGATTGGCGTGGCAGGCGCCATCGGTAGAGCAGTACCAATCAAAGTCTTCGCCGCCATTTCCCCAACCGCGGCGGTCATATTCGCCGATGGTGGTGCGCAAAATCTCCTGCCCATCGGGGCGTTCTTCATAATCCTCGTAGCGCCGCAGCGGCAGCTGCCAGCACACCTCCGGCTTGACCACGGTCAGCTCCTCGCCGCTATCGACGGCCCATTGGTGCAGCGCGCAGCCGGTGCCTGTTTCCCAGCCAGCGCGGTTGGCAAAGATGCAGGCGCCATCCACGATGGGCGTTTTTAGCGCCGGTTCCGGTTCGCCGTCCTCGCCATCGAGCTCGTCCCATTCCAACCAGGGCTCTAGCTCATTGGTGTTTTCTTGCGCCAGGAACTCATCTACCCCCGCTGGGCGCAGCTGCCAATAGCGCGCGGGCATGCGGGAGACGGCATCGTAAAGCTGGTCGTGGTCTTGTTCATCGGCCATATATGCACCGTGCACGCAGCAGCCCACATAGGGTTGGCTCTTATCGATGCCCCGGCACGCCGACGTGCCAAATTGGCAGCTGTAGTGCGATTCCACCCACGTGAGATCGATGGAAAAGACATGGTAAGGGTCGTTTGGGTTGGTAAATTCGAACCACTCCCGCGGAAAATCTGGGGCTTCTTCGCGCCCGGCTTTAATCGATGCCGCCGCTGGCGAGCTCGCGGGAAAACCTAGGTAAACGGTGTCAGATTTTGGGCGATTCACACCTAACCACGGTAGACCTACTACGCTATTAGTGTGCGATTAGGTGTATTAGACGTTGGAAGTAATACCGTCCACCTCGTTGCGGTCGATGCCGCAATGGGGGGACGGCCTACTCCGATGAGCGATTGGAAGACCCCACTCCGGCTGGTTGAACAGCTGGATAAGAAGGGAAACATCCACGAAAAGGGGCTTAAAAAGCTCGTGTCCGCCGTGGGTGAGGCAAGTGAGCTGGGTGAAAAACTCGGGTGCTCCGAATTTATTGCCTTCGCGACCTCCGCGGTCCGCTCTGCCCCTAACTCTGAAGCGGTACTCGATGAGGTGGAAAAGCAGACCGGTGTGCGCCTGCAGATCCTCACGGGCGTGGAAGAAGCGCAGCTTACCTTCCTCGCGGCTCGTCGTTGGTACGGCTGGTCCGCTGGGCGCATTACCAACCTGGACATCGGCGGTGGCTCCTTGGAGCTATCTACCGGTACCGATGAACACCCTGACCTGGCTTTCTCTCTCGATCTGGGCGCAGGGCGGCTGACCCACAACTGGTTCGATACCGATCCGCCTGAGAAGAAGAAGGTCAGTGCGCTGCGCGATTTCATCGATGCGGAGCTTGAAGATGCCGTCACACAGATGAAGGCGATGGGTCCTGCCGGCCTGGCCGTGGGTACCTCGAAAACCTTCCGCACCCTGTCGCGGCTGACTGGTGCGGCGCCCTCGTCTGCGGGGCCATACGTCAAGCGCACCTTGACCGCACCGGGCCTGCGCCAGTTGATTTCATTCATTACGCGCATGACTGCAGCAGACAGAGCGGACCTCGAGGGTGTAAGTTCGAACCGATCGCACCAAATCGTCGCCGGCGCTTTGGTTGCCGAGGCAAGCATGCGAGCTCTGGGTATCGAGAAGTTGGAAATCTGCCCATGGGCGCTGCGCGAAGGTGTTATTTTGCGCCGGACCGACAAGGGATTGGAATAGGAAGAGATCATGGCTGACGAAAAACAGTTGACCGTGGCCGAGCTGCTGGCTCGCAACAAGAAGGACCGCACGGACAAGGACGAGAAGACCTCTCGCCGCCGTCGGCGGAGCCTCGATGAGGGCGGCGTATCCGTTGCTGAGCTCACCGGCAGCCTGAAAAAGGTAAAGTCCACCCCGCCTGAGGCGAAGCACACCAACGTATCCATCGACGATGACGCCCCTGTCATCCGGGCGCCGAAGTCCAAGGACGAGCAGGCCGCTGAGAACAAGGCCGCGGAGTCCAAGGCCCAGCAGGCGAGCGGTTCCGCGGCGAAGCCGACCGGCTCCAAGCCTGCAGCGGGCAAGCCAGCCGCGGGCACGCAGGAAGGCTCGAAGCAGGGCGTGGGTCAGTCGGGCATCGGTAAGCCTGCGCAAACCAAGCCATCCCAGCCGCAATTCGCTTCACCCAAGCCGGCTGCAGAGAAGCCTTCCGCGGCTACCCCAACCGCGTCCCCGGCGCCGAAGCAGAACGGCAAGCCGAGCGGGCCTACCGCCTCTCCCAAGCCGGCAGCGGGGTCCGCCTCGCAGCCGACGGCTAAGCCTGCCCCAGCACAGAAGGCAAACGCGCAGGAGGAAAAGAAGCCTGCGCAGTCGAAGCCGGAGGACAAGGCGAGCGCAAAGGACGCCGAGAAGAAGTCCCATCAGCCATCCGCGGATGACACTGCGGTGATGCAGCGCATCGGCAAGTCGCAGTCCTTGCAGGACAAGCGGAAGGACGCCGCTGATGCCGCTGAATCCAGTGCTAAAGAAACAGCGGGCGCAGCTGGCGCTGCCGGGACAGGTGCCGCTGCAGCCACCGCAGCGGGCGCCAAGGACGCTGGAACCAAGGGCAAGGCCGCCGCGCCTGCGCAGAAGCCTGTGGCGGCCGCGAAGAAGCCTGACGATACCGGTGAGCTGTCTCAGGTGCGGGACGAGGAAGTTACCGAAGAGCACGAGAAGCTCAACCCCATGTCTATCCTCATCATGGTGGTCGTGGGCATTGTCTTGGCTATTGTTATCTTCAAGGGCTTTGAAGTTCTTTGGGATAACTTCCCGCGCATCGTTGTGGCCATCTTGGCACTCGGCGTGACCGCAATTATGGTCGGAGTTACGCATGCGCTACGCACCGCCCGCGATGGCTTCTCCATGTTCCTTGCGGGCCTTACCGGCCTTATATTGACCTTTGGCCCACTGCTTTTGGTCATGCTCTAAACCGGCGAATTGCTGAGAACCACCCGGCTGCTTCCTTCGTGGAGGTAGCCGGGTGGCGTTATTTTTGGCATTGTGGAGACCATGACAAAGATTGCAATTTTAGGTGGAGGACAAATCGGTGAGGCTTTGACCTCGGGTCTTGTGGAATCGGGCTTTAATGCTTCCGATATCACGGTGACTAACCGCACAGCCTCCCGCGGTGAAGAGCTCAAGAGCAACTATGGCGTTAATGTCACGACGGATAACGCCGAGGCGGTGGACGGCGCGGACTATATCTTCGCGTCCGTCAAGCCTTACGCCATCTTGGACCTGCTGGGTGAGATTAATCCAGCCAAGGACGCCGTGGTGGTCTCTATGGCAGCTGGGCTGACGCTGGAGGCCCTGCAGGCCGCTGCGGGCGAGGGCGTGCCGGTCGTGCGCGTTATGCCCAATACGCCGATGCTGGTGCGCCGCGGCATGTGCACCTGCGCCGCCGGCGAGCACGTCACTGAGGCCCAGATGCAGGGCGTGAGAGAGCTGCTCGAGGCCGTTGGTGAGGTCGCGGTCATCCCAGAGAAAAACATCGACGCTGCGACCGCCCTGGCTGGTTCCTCGCCGGCGTACTTCTTCTTCGTGGCAGAGGCGCTTGTCGATGCCGGCGTGCAGCTCGGCCTTCCCCGCGATATCGCCGAAAAGCTCGCCGCCCAGGCGGCTGCCGGCTCCGGCGATATGTTGGCCAACTCCGGCCGCTCGGCAACGCAGCTGCGCGCAGGCGTGACCTCGCCAGGCGGCACCACTGCCGCGGCCGTACGCGAGCTGGAAGAGTCCGGCCTGCGCGGTGCGTTCTACCGCGCCGCCGAGGCGTGCTCTGATAAGGCTAAGGAGCTGGGCTAGAAGCCCACCTAATGCGGCCAGTTCCCCGTGGTGGGGGTGTAGTTACCTCACACCACGCGGGGGCCGTACGGGAGCCATGGGGCGGTTGTTACGCAGCGCTTATGACGGTGAACTGAACAACTGCTGTGAAAAAATTTGGCACTTGGGTCGCATTAGTCACATGTTTCACGATAGGCTGGGACGAGCACGTGCGTGAAGTCCTGTGGGAGGGGAAGCCTACAGCGCGTAACGAGCTGAAGGGTTAGATAATTATGGCAAATGAAGAAAAAGGAACCTTTCTGACGATCGCGGAGGTCGCCGAAATCATGCGCGTCTCTAAGATGACTGTCTACCGTTTGGTTCACGCAGGCGAAATGCCGGCTGTGCGCGTCGGACGCTCTTTCCGCGTTCACGAGTCTGCCGTTAACGAGTACCTCGAGGCATCCGTTTACGGAGCGTAGGTTCTCGCGCCTTTAAGGCAGCGCCCACTTCTGTTGGCCACTCTTGGTCAGCGGTGGTGGGCGCTGTCTCGTTTTCCCGCGCGCTTCCTTTTGCCGGCGTCGCCATCGGGGCCACTTTTGGAGACGCGCTGGGGACTAGGTAAGATGGATCGCATTCGTGTCGGCATGCCGTGATGGCCCGCATATGTGCGGCCAAGGTGGCAAAGAGTGCACCTTTGTCGTTTCAGGCGCCGGCAGGTTCACAGTACGTACTAAAAGAAAGTGAGGACGCCTGTTATGGGTTCTGTCATCAAGAAGCGCCGCAAGCGCATGTCCAAGAAGAAGCACCGCAAGATGCTGCGCCGCACCCGCGTGCAGCGTCGTAAGTTGGGTAAGTAAACCCAATAGCCTAGGATTCCTCCGCACCGTGCCTTAGCGCGGCGGCGGAGGTTTTCTGGTTTTAACGCCGAGCTTGGATTTCCGGTCGTGCCTCCGCTGCACCTCTCCACATACGGTCGATTGTTTTGAGCTGTAGAATCAATTCAACCCAGAAAAGCTGGGTCATGCGATGCTTCATGTGTTTAGCATCTGTTTCAAGGGAGGTTCCTGAGTGGGGTCCTTATCTGTATTCGGTACGTATTTATTAGCCATCGTTTTGATCGGCGATGCCGTGCTTTCTGTGAAGCCGCCCAAGTTCATTAGTCGCTGCCTTAGCGGAGTCAATTTTCCGCAAGATTGGTGGTGGGCGCTTATCGGAATTAAGGCACTCGCTGCGCTTGGCTTGATCGTCGGAGCAGTTTTGAATAATCCGTCGATTACAACCACTGTCTCCGTCGGCGTACTTGCTTACTTTATTTTCGCCATTATCGCTCATATCAAGGCGAATTTCGTGGGTAAGGAGTTTTGGGTAAATTGCCTCGGGATGACGATTCTTAGTGCGGTTGTGCTCGTGTTGAACTTTGCGGCGATGGGGGAGCAATAGCCACACCGACGGGCTTAAGAAAGTAATTTGCTGAGCGACCGTTTAGAGTCGGCAGTGCTGGCTGTATTTCTACTTCCGGAAATAGCGCCAGCCGCCATAGGAAAAGGCGGCCGTGACAAGCGCTGGAAGGCCATAGGTGCGAATAGCGCGGCGGATGGAGCGGTAGTCGCGGACGATCCAGCCGCGCTTCTCTGCAATGTTGCGCAGCTTGCGGTCCGGGTTGATGGCTACGGGGGTGCCCACCATGGTGAGCATGGGCATGTCATTGGCGGAGTCGGAGTAGGCGGTACACCGGTCTAAATCTAGGCCCTCGATGGTAGCGAGGGCGGCCACGGCGTGCTTCTTGCCTGGGCCGTGGAGGATATCGCCCACCAAGCGGCCGGTGAACTTGCCGTCTTCTACCTCCGCGACGGTGCCGAGAGCGCCGGTAAAGCCAAAGCGGCGCGCCAAGACCTGGGCGAGCTGGACTGGGGTAGCGGTAACGAGCCACACCTGTTGGCCGGCGGCTAGGTGCATCTCAGCGAGCTGCGTGGTGCCGGGATATGCGCGGCGGGCGAGTGAGGCTTCGACAATATCCTCGCAGAGCTCAATGAGCTCGTCTACGCTGCGGCCTTTGACAAACTCCAAGGCCTGCGCGCGGCCTTCGGCAACGTCTTTTGCATTCTCCGCGCCAGAGAGGCGGAATTTTAGTTGCTTCCAAGCAACCGGAAGTATCTCAGAGATGCGGATATAGCGCCGGCGGGCGAGCCCAAAGCCGAATTCCACCAAGGAGGAACCCTGAACGAGGGTATTGTCTACGTCGAAAAAGGCGGCGGCGCCGACATCGACGGGGACGTCCGGATCCTGGTCCGTGATGCGCTGGGAGCCTGCGGCGTCATAAGAGCCGGAGACGGAGGCTATGCCGGAGGCGAAGTCCTCGAGCTCTAGCCCGAACTCTTCTAAAGCGGCGGCAGCGGCCGCCTCACCTGCGGCGCGCTGTTCTTTTTCGCCCAAGGGGGCCAGCGCTTGGTTTTCTAAGAAGTTGCGCAGATTGCCGCGCGAGGCCGTCCAATTGGCCAAAAAGTCGCGGGGAGATTCGGGGAATCCGGGGGGAGGTATAGCGGACACGAGTGGAATAAACAGCTTTCGCAAACGCGGGGTGGACTAATATGTCCATAGTAAACGTTTCCACCGTCGGCGTCCTTATGAGGAGAATCCCGCCCCTATGTCCCAGCATCTAGTCGAGCTCATGGTGCGCCCCACCTGCGGTTCCTGTAAACGGGTAAAAGAGCAGATTACCCCCGTTATCCAGGAGGCCGGTGCCCAGCTGGAAGTGCGCAACGTGGAAGATAGCCGCGAGCTCGAGATGGAATTCGGTGACCGCGTTCCCGTTGTAGTGATAGACGGAGAAGAATTCGCCTGCTGGGAAGTCGATAACGAAGAGTTGGCTGCGGAGCTGCGCTGACGATTCGGGTTCCGCGCCCACGCGGGGTAGTCTTTGGAACCATTGCGGTCAATCAAAAGGTTGAGGAGTGTGGAGCATGAGCGTGCTCGTTGTGGGAATGTCCCACCAATCGGCACCCGTGGCGTTGCTGGAAAAATTGAGTATGGACGATGTGGTGCAGCATTCCGCTTGCGGGCGGTTGGTTGACACCGAGTCCCTTACTGAGGCGATGATCATTTCCACGTGTAACCGCCTCGAGGTCTATACGGTGACCAATTCCTTCCACACCGGCGTGCAGGACGTCATCCGGGTGCTGCAGGAAGTCTCCCACGTCGATGAGGAAGAGCTGCGCAATTACCTTTACGTGCGCTATGCCGATGCCGCCGCGGAACACCTCATGTCCGTTACCTCCGGCCTGGATTCGATGGTGGTGGGCGAGCAACAGATCATCGGTCAGGTGCGTTCTGCCTACCAGTCCGCCTCCGAGCAGGGCACGGTTGGCCCGCGTATCCACGCCTTGGCGCAGTCCGCGCTGCGTGCCGGCAAGCGCGTGCACTCGGAAACGGAGATCGATAAGGCCGGCGTCTCGATGGTGACTTTCGCCTTTGACCAGGCGCTGCAGCGCCTGAATGTGGAGGATCTGCAGGGCAAGTCCGCGCTCGTGCTCGGCGCCGGGGCGATGGCCTCGCTTGCGGCTACCCACGCCGGCAGGCTGGGCATCGGCGAGCTGGTGATTGCCAACCGGACTCGCGAGCGCGCCGAGCGCCTTGCCGGCCACGCTGAGGAGGCCGGGGTCCACACCCGCGTGGTGGATTTTGAGGATCGCGCCGCCGCGCTTGCCGATGTCCACCTCGCCATCTCCGCCACCGGCGCCGAAGGCTTTACCATTACCGCGTCCGACATTCCGCCCGCGCACCTGCTGATGCTCATTGACCTCTCCCTCCCGCGCGATATCGATGACGCGGCAACTGAAATCGATGACGTGGACCTGGTGAATATCGAGCGCCTCAGCAAGTCCCTGTCGGCGGCAGCGACTGATGTCGCGGCGGGCACGGACCCGCACGAGCAGGCCCGCACCATCGTGGACGAGGAGCTTGCCGCCTATACCTCTGCCCAACGCGTGCGCGATGTGGCACCTGCCGTTAGCGCCCTGCACCGCCGCGCGGCGGATCTCGTGGAGTGCGAGGCGGCTCGCCTGCAGCAAAAGCACCCGGAGCTAGAGGGCAAGCAGCTTGCCGATGTCCAAGGTGCCCTCAAACGCGTCGCCGACAAGCTGCTGCATGAACCGACGGTGCGGGCGAAGAAGCTGGCGGCATCGGATAGCAGTTTTAGCAGCGAAAATGCCCTGCAGGAACTCTTTGGCCTGCAGCTGGAAGGCTCTGGCGTTGCCGTGGCCGTCAATGAATTGCCCACGCTGAATAAGGAGGCGTAAATGTTCCAGATTGGTACCCGTGGCTCCAAGCTTGCCACCACCCAGGCAGGACACGTCCGCGATTGGCTTATCGATGCCGGATTCGATTCCGAACTTCACATCGTCACCACCGCCGGCGATACCAATATGGCCCCGGTCGAGCGCATCGGCGTGGGCGTATTCACCCAGGCGCTGCGCGAGGCGCTGTACAGCGGCGAATGCGATATCGCCGTGCACTCTTTCAAGGACCTGCCCACAGCCGAGGATGATCGCTTCCGTTTGGTCATCCCGCAGCGCCAGGACAGCCGCGAGGTGCTGGTCGCCCGTGACGGGATGAGCCTGATGCAGCTGCCGGAGGGCGCGCGGGTGGGAACCTCGGCGCCGCGCCGCATCTCCCAGCTGGCCGCCCTGCGCCCGGACCTGGAGATCCGCCCGCTGCGCGGCAATATCGATACCCGCATGTCCAAGGTGACCGATGGCGAGCTCGATGCCGTGGTGTTGGCCTATGCTGGCTTGCTGCGCGGCGGCTACGAGGACCGGGCGAGCGATATCTTTGACCCAGAATTATTCATGCCCGCTCCTGCCCAGGGTGCGCTCGCCATCGAGGCCGTCGCCGGCACTGAGGCGGCCGCGGCGCTTGACGCTGTTGTCGATGTTCAAGCCACCTCCGCTGCCCTTGCCGAGCGCGCCGTTCTCGCCCGCCTCGAGGCCGGCTGCACCGCGCCCGTGGCCGCTACGTCCCGCTGGAACGGCGATCAATTAACGGTGCGCGGCGGCGTCTTTGCGCTGGATGGTTCCCGCCAATTGACCGTCACTGCCTCCGGTACCGCGGCGGAAGCTGCGGAGTTGGGCGCGCGGGTCTCTGATGAGCTTTTCGCCCAAGGCGCGGCCGATCTGCTAGGTCAGTAATTTCTACTTTAAGCGCTAATAATTTAAGGTGTAGATACCATAGATCATTTTTTGCAATGATACCCGGCCCCCTTTAAGGGCATCCCAGGACGTAGCGCCTGGGATTTTGGCCGTTATGACCTTGATACCCACCGACGGCGCGGGGAGAAACACTGCAGGCGATCATGTCCGTGTGCGGTGCCGCGGGCCCAGATCTAGAAAAGAACTTTATGAGCAATGCTGTGTCAGACACCCAGTTGGGCAAGATCGTCTTCGTGGGCGCTGGTCCGGGAAACCCAGACCTGCTGACCGTCCGCGCCCGCGAAGTTCTGGCCAATAACGCTATCGCCGTGACCGATCCGCAGGTCATGCAGGGCGTGCGCGATGCTGTCGCCACCGCGCTGCCCGTCCCGCAAGAGCTGCTGGATGCCGCGGAAGAGGAATACGCGCAGATGTGCGCCGATGCCAAGGCCAAGGGCGCGCGCCGCAAGCCGCCCCGCCCACCGGCACCGACCGCCGCGGTGCTCTACGCACCGGGCGAGGACATCGTAAGCCAGCTGCGCGAGTGCCTTGCCGAGGCCGATGGCGAGGACGTCATCCGCCTCGTAACCGGTAACCCGCTCAACCGCGAATCCATCAAGGCCGAAATCAACGCCGTGGCCTCCGCAGGCCTGGAATTCCAGGTCGTGCCGGGCATGTCCCTGCCCTCGACCGTGCCGTCTTTTGCCGGACTGGCCCTGGGGTCGACGTACACCGAGGCCGATGTCACCGATGGCGCCGACTGGGACGCGCTCGCCAATGCCACCCAGCCCATCGTCTTGCAGGCCACCAAGGACGACCTCGCGGAGATTTCCACCGAGCTGCAGCAGCGCGGCATGCCGGCGGAAACCGAGGCGTTTGTGACCGTCCACGGCACCACGCGCCTGCAGCGCACGTATGAGGCAACGCTGGGGACCATCGCCAAGCTGGACGCGGACCTGTCCGGCCCGCTGGTGGTCACGCTCGGCCGCAGCATCGATGACCGCACCAAGTACTCGTGGTGGGAAAACCGCCCGCTCTACGGCTGGTGCGTGCTGGTGCCGCGCACCAAGGAACAGGCCGGGCCCATGTCCGCGCGCCTAGCCGGCTACGGCGCCATCCCGCAGAACGTGCCGACGATTTCCATTGAGCCGCCTCGCAACCCGGCGCAGATGGACCGAGCCATCAAGGGCATCGTCGAAGGCCGCTACAAGTGGATCGTTTTTACCTCCGTCAACGCCGTGACCGCCGTGTGGGATAAGATTTCCCAGCTCGGCCTGGACGCCCGCGATTTCGCTGGCGTGCACCTTGCCGCCGTGGGCACCAAGACCGCCGATGCCATCCGCGCCAAGGGCATGGTGCCGGAGCTTTTGCCGCACAAGAAGAAGCAAAACGCCGAGGGCCTGCTCGAGGTCTTTCCCAATTACGTCGAAGACATCGACGCCGTTAGCCGCGTCCTCCTGCCGCGCACCGATATCGCCGCCGATACGCTTGTCGATGGCCTCCAGGCGCTCCAGTGGGACGTCGATGACGTCGTGGCCTACCGCACCGTGCGCGCCGCCCCGCCTTCGGCCGAAATCCGCGACATGATTAAGACTGGTGGCTTCGACGCCGTGGCCTTTACCTCCGGATCCACCGTGCGCAACCTGGTGGGCATCGCCGGCAAGCCGCACCAGCGGACGATCATTGCGTGCATCGGGCCATCGGCAAGCGCGGCCGCAGAAGAGCTGGGCCTGCGCGTCGATGTCGTGCCGGATGTTGCGGACGTGCCCGCGCTTGTCGATGCCCTCGCTAGCCACGTCGCCGCCCTCCGCGCCGCCGGTAACCTGCCCGCGCCCCGCAAGAAGCGTCGCGCGCGCAAGAAGACTACTAAGGTCGAGAAGGCGTAAGTTTTTAGTCTCGCTCTAAGGAGTACCCAATGAGCTCATTTCCTGCCCGCCGCCCCCGCCGCCTGCGCTCCACGCCGCAGATGCGCAACCTCGTGGCCGAAACCACGCTGCGCCCATCGGACTTAATTCTGCCGATGTTTATCGCAGACGGCCTCGATGAGCCGAATGAGATTTCCTCCATGCCCGGCGTGTACCAGCACACCTTTGATTCGTTGCGCCGCGCGACCGAAGAAGCCCTCGAGGCCGGCGTTACCTGCGTGGACCTCTTCGGCGTTCCGCTGGAAAAGGACAAGGACGCCACCGGCTCCGTGGCCTGGAATCCCGACGGCATTTTGAACCGCGGCATTGCCGCCCTGCGCGAGGAATTTGGCGATGACCTCATCATCATGGCCGATACCTGCCTCGACGAGTTCACCTCGCACGGGCACTGCGGTGTCCTCGATGACCAGGGCCGCGTGCTTAACGATGAATCCGTCCAGCTCTACCAAAAAATGGCCCGCTCCCAGGCCGAAGCCGGCGCGCAGATCATTTCGCCGTCTGGCATGATGGACGGCCAGGTTGCCGCCATCCGCGCTGATCTCGATGAAGCCGGCCGCGATGACGTATCCATCATGGCCTACTCCGCGAAGTACGCCTCCGCCTTCTTCGGCCCCTTCCGCGAGGCCGTCGGCTCCTCCCTCGAGGGAGACCGCCGCACCTACCAGCAGGACCCGCGCAACTTCCGCGAATCCCTGTTGGAGGCCGAGCTCGATATCGAAGAAGGTGCCGACTTCGTGATGGTCAAGCCGGGCCTGCCGTATTTGGATGTCCTGTCCGCAATAGCCGAGACCTCTTCGGTACCCGTCGCCGTGTACCAAGTCTCCGGCGAGTACGCGATGATCAAGGCCGGTGCCGCCAACGGCTGGGTCGATGGCGAGGCCATCATGCTCGAATCGCTCACCGCCTTCAAGCGTGCCGGTGCCGATCAGATCCTGACGTACTTCGCCACCGAAGCCGCACGCCTGCTCAAGTAAAGGATTCTTGTGACACAGCCTTCTTCTCGTCCGTCGCCGCGCCCCGAGTCGCCGCAGCCCGAGTCGCCACAGGCCGGCAATCCTGGGCCACAGCGCGATAAGCAGCGAGAGCCTCAACGAGAATCGCGGCCTAAGCTGCAGCCTGGGTCGCCGCAGCCCGGTGACCCGCGTGAACAGCGCGGCAAGGGCTCGCAGGGCGGTTCCAAGCGCCCCGAGACCGTGGTCTACATGCTGTGGCTTTGGCTGGGCGTCGTCGCCGGGGAGACCGTCCACCAGATCCTCAACGTGGTGCTGACCCTGCTCAACCACGATGTGCTCATGGCACAGGCCAAGCAGATGGTCGAAAGCACCTCGGGTGGCGAAGACGGCGAAGAAGTTTCGGACTCCTTAATTGAAATGGCCGCCTATGGGTCGGTGGCGCTATCGGCTGCCATTGCCATCGGCGTGCTGGTGCTGCTGCTCTTTTTGCTGAAGTCGCTGGCGGGGCCATCAAAACGCGCGGGCACTTCGCGCCGCATCTGGTTCGCCTTTTCCATTTACTTCGGTTTCCGCATCCTGCTGACTTTCATGGTCACGCCCACGGGTGCTGACGTCCCCGACTGGCTCTTTGCCGCTGACGGCATGGTACAAATCTTGGTCGGCGTCGCCGCCGTATTGGGGCTCATTTTTTCCATTAAGCCCGACACCCTCGACTACACTGGCGAACTCGCGCAAATGCGCGAGCTGGAAAAGGAACTCGAGCAGGCGCGCCGGGATAAAGAGCGTGAGAAGCGCGAAAAGCAGGAAGCCAAGGAGAAGGGTGCCAAGGATCGGGGTAAGGAAACTTCCTCCCAGCAATCGCTTGGCGATGACCACAAGGACAACCGATGACCAGTATGTTCCCCGGCCACGGCCGGCGCGATGACGGTCAAAGTGACGATGCTGCGGATAAGAATCAACGCCCAGGCCCCCGCGACTATAACCGCCCCGTACAAAACATCACCCAGGAACAAGACCTGTCCGTGTGGCCGCGCCCTCTCCAGTGGGCGTATTGGGTGCTCGTTGTTGCAGCCGTCATCATGCTGGTTAGCGGCATGGTCGGTATCTTCGGCGGGGGCGGCGAGCAGATGGAGCCCTCGGATTCGGGCATCGCCGAGTACGTGCGGTCGAACCGCTTATTCGTCTCGGTATTTAATATCATCGGCGCAATCATTCTGGCGCTCTTTTCCGCGCAACTCGCCAATGGATCGAAGTGGGCGCGCCGCATTATTTCAGTCGTCATTGCGATTGCCCTCTTTTTCAATATCGCAGCTTTGGCGCTTGGTATCGGTGGTCTCGGCCTGCTACTGATCGCCGTGACGCTGCTTATCGCGGTGGTCCTGCTCTTCCGGCCCCAGTCCAACCGGTTCATTGCCCACCGCAGCCTCCACGGGAGCGACTGACGCCTGGCTTGCGCACAGGGAACGCAAGACCCGCGGCGCGGCTAATTAGCCCCTGCTCCAACTTTTGATTCATAATGAGGAGTATGTCTCGACTTAACCGCGCCCCCATTATCGATGCCGCGCTCGGCCGCACCCCCTCCCGTCCGCCAGTATGGTTGATGCGTCAAGCTGGTCGCTCACTGCCGGAGTACCGCGCCGCCCGCGAGGGCATCGGCATGCTGGACTCTTGCTTCATGCCGGAACTCCTCGCAGAAATCACCCTCCAGCCGGTGCGCCGCCATGACGTGGACGCGGCCATCCTCTTTTCCGATATCGTGGTCCCGCTCAAGGCAGCCGGCGTCAACGTCGACATCGTGCCCGGCCGCGGGCCGGTGATGGAGAAGGCGGTGAGGGAGAAGGGGGACATCGGCAAGCTGCCTATTCTTGATACCGACGTGCCCGAAGTTGCCCAAGGCATTGCGGGAATCCTCGGCGAGTTGACCGAGACCCAAGCGCTCATCGGATTCGTCGGCGCGCCATTTACCCTGGCCAGCTACCTTATCGAGGGCGGGCCATCCAAGAACCACGAGCGCACCAAGGCGCTCATGCACGCCGAGCCCGAAACGTGGCACATGCTCATGCGCCGGCTCGTGCCCACCATCATTAACTTCCTGCGGGTGCAGGTCGATGCCGGCATTGACGCCATGCAGCTTTTCGATTCCTGGGCCGGCTACCTCAACGAGCGCGACTACCGCGAGTTCGTGCTGCCATATTCGCAGGAAATCCTGGCCAGCGTCGATATTCCGCGCATCCACTTCGGCGTGGGCACCGGCGAGCTGCTGCCGGCGATGTCCGAAGCCGGCTCCGAGGTCATGGGCGTGGACTACCGCGTGGCCATGGACGCCGCCGCCCAGCGCGTTAGCTCCCGCGTGCTGCAGGGCAACCTCGACCCAGCGCTGCTTTTCGCCGGCGACGATGCCGTGCGCCAAGCCGTGCGCACCATCCGCGGCGAGGTCGAGCGCGCCCAGCAGCGCGGCGATATCGACACCCACATTTGGAACCTTGGGCACGGGGTGCTGCCCACTACCGACGCGGAGGCCATCACCCGCGCCGTATCCATCATTCACGAGGAGGGCTAAATGCGTATTGCCATCATCGGTGCCGGCCTCGCCGGCCTTACCGCCGCCTACGAACTGCGCGATCACGACGTCGAGGTTTTCGAGGCCGCCGGGCGCATCGGTGGGAAGCTGTATTCCGTGCCGTTTAATGACGGCCCCACCGACATGGGTGCCGAGGCATTCCTCGCCCGTCGGCGCGATGCCGTGGACTTCTTCCACGCCCTCGGCTTGGGCGGCAGTTTAGTTGACCCGTCAGGTTTGCGCTCGCTGGTCTACAGCGGGGAGCTCAAGGCCCTGCCGCAGGGCGGGGTGATGGGCATTCCGTCGCATTCCGAGCCGGTCGCACACCTAGTTTCGGAGGACACGGTGCGGCGCATCGATAACGAGCAGCCCTTCGCGTGGACCGTGGGCGGCGACGTCTCGGTCGGTGAGTTGGTGCGTCAACAATACGGCGGCGACCTGGTGGACCGCGTTGTTTCCTCGCTGCTGGGCGGGGTGTACTCATGCACCGCCGATGACCTGGGCCTGCGCGCCACCATCCCCACGCTTGCCGATGCCCTCGATACCCTCGCCGCCTCCGGCCCCGTCACCCTCTCTGCGGCCGTGCGCTCCCTCGAGGAATCCCGTGCAGAGAACCCCAGCGCCGGCGGGCCTGTTTTCCAGACCTTCCGCGGCGGCTACGCCGAACTCTATGAGACCCTGGCCGAAAAATCCCGCGCCAAGATTTTCGTTGACACGTTCATTTCTGGCATCACGCGCGAGGGCGATAAGTTCCGCCTGGCCGGCGCGCCGGGCGATACTGCGCCCTTCGACCGCGTGCTGGTAGCTACCCCGGCACCGACCGCCGCGCGCCTGCTGCCCAAGGTGGCTCCGGATGCGGCAACGCGGTTGAAGGGGGTGAAGCTGGCGGCATCGGCAGTCGTGGGCCTCAAATTCGACTCCGACACCGATCCCTCCGGTACCGCGTTGCCACAAAACTCCGGCATCCTCGTCGCCACCGACCAAGATGACGTGCACGCAAAGGCATTCACGCTGTCATCGCGCAAATGGCCGCACCTGGCAGAGCGCGGCGGGGCGCTGGTGCGTGCCTCGTTCGGCCGGTTCGGCGGCGACGCCATCGTCCGCGCCGAAGAAGACGACCTCGTGGACTACGCCCTCGATGACCTGCAGCACCTGACCGGCTTCGACGGCCGCGCTGCTGGCGTCGCCGAAATCTTCACCCAGCGTTGGTTCGGCGGCCTGCCGCGCTTTGATGCCACCCACCTCGACACTGTGGCGGCCGTGCGCGATGCCTTGTCTCAATCCCCAGGCGTCGACGTCACCGGTGCCTGGGCCGGCGGCGTGGGCGTGCCTGCGGTCATCGCGGATGCACGCGCTGCCGCCGCCCGCATCGCTAGCAGCTAGCTCGCGCGGCTGCAATTAACGTTTGCTTGCCATTGGCACCACTTGCAGTCCGTGGTGGTTGAAACTAACCCCGGCTGTAGTTGACTCCACTGGGAGCCAGCGCCGGTTGCAGCTAGCGAAGTTGGTGGTTGGTGCTGGCGGTAGTTAAGCATCACCGGCGATGGCGCGGCTGAACCGTGATACGGTTCGGAATAAGCAGCGAGGCGGATTTGGGCATGCCTAAACAGGCAGCAGGGTTACTGCTGCCTGACCAGGCGCTTGTGGCCAATGCACGCGCGTGCGGGAACCTGATATGCGCGCAGATAATTGGCATGTGCGAGGGCCTGACCCCTCGGCCGGGAATGCCGGTTGGGGCCTGGGCGCTAGGATTCGGCGCTGGGGCCGGGCACGGCATCGGGCACGGTGTCGGCCCATGGTGGTTGCCACACCACCCGCCCGCGTCTGCGGGCGAGGTGACCGCGGCGCGGTGGGGCATTCGGGTCATCGTCGTTGACGCCGTTGTGGTACGGGCAGCAGGCCGCAAGGTTGGCCATATTGGTATCGCCGCCGTGCTGCCAGGCTTCTAGGTGGTGGATTTGGCACTTATCCGCGGGATAATTGCACCGCGGCCACGGGCAGACAGGATTTTCGGCGGCGGCCATGAGCCGCTGCTTCTCGTTGGCCATGCGCTCGGTGCGGTAGAGGTTCACCGCCCCCTCGAAGGGATGCACGAGGGTGATAAGGCCACGCTCGGAAAGCGTGCGCGCGACCAATTCGGCGCCGGTAAGCCGCGCACCATTGGTGAGTTGGATGGTGATTTCTTCGCCGTCACCGTCGATGATGCGGTCGAGCTCGTCGAGCGTGATGATCGCATTGGTCGTCACCGTCGGCCGCGGGGTGGCGGCGCCGGAGAAAAGCCCCGCGACGGAATCTAAAGGCGCATCCTCGTCCAGGTTGGACTCTAAGTCCGCGATGAGGGAGGATGGCCCGGTAATCGCGAGCGTCCACGGCGCGTCCTTGCGGCGGCGAATGCGCACGCCGGGGCGCGGTGGGGTGGGTGGATTGATTTCACGCAGCTTCTTGCGCGCGAGCTTTTCCATCTCATCGGTATCCGCAGCGGTGCGGCAGAGCTCCACCCGCAGCTGCCACGCCTGGCGCTTGGTCTTGGCGCGCGTGGCGTAGCGCTCGATAACCTCCAGCGTTGGCAGCGCGTGGGCGCGTTCGCGGGCGGCGGCCACGGCGCGGCGTTGTTGCCGGGAAAAGGAGGTGGGGGAGAAGAAGGCATCGGCAAGCGTGAGCAGCGTGCGCGCCGTCCGATTCGGCGCACCGGCCGCGCGCAGCTCGCGGGCGGACATGCCTGTGCACCCGGCGACGATGTCGATGCCGGGCGCCAGGGCCGCGAGGTATGCCTGAAGTGCTGTCATGCCACGCAGCCTAAGGTGATAGCGCAACTAAAGCGCGGCGCGCGAGCGCAGCCTGTGGATAACTCGCCCGAAAAGCGCTAAAAGGCCGCGGTTCGTTGACGCGACATGTGAATAACTAGCCCTTATTGCGGAAAACGAAGATGGACGAGAAGTCCTGATTCCCGTGGCCCATGTCCTGCATCTCGGCGAAGCGCTCGATGGCAGCGGATACGGCGGGCAGGGGCTTATCGGAGGTGCTCTCCATGAGCTTGGCGTCCTTGGCCAGGGCGTCGACGGTGAAATCGCCGGGGTCGGTATTGCGTTCGCCGGTGATGAATGGGCCTTTCATATTCGACATGAACGACAGGCCGGTGATGTCGAGCATCTGCAGGATGACCTCGGAATCGAGCCCCTCGGATTCGCCGAGCTGCAGGGCTTCGAGCAGGCCTTCGGCGGTCACGGCTAGGGCAAGGTTGGCCAGCAGCTTGCCGATGGCCGCCGTCGCCGCCGTTTCCACCCCAATCAGCTTCTCTTCGCCGGCCCAGGCCTCGGCAAGGCCGAGGGCGACCTCGCGGCGGTCATCGTCGGGCGTGCCGACATAAACGCCCAGGTTGCCCTCGCGCGCCGGCCCCAGCGAGCCCACGACGGGGGAGTGGACGTAGGAGCCGACGGCGGCGGCGAACTCGCGGGCATCGTCAGGCGAGACGGTGGTGGTGTCGATCCAGGTAATGCCCTCGGGGATAAGCTGCGGCTCGATGATCACCTCGCGGATCTGGTCGGGGCCGAAGAGGGAGGTGATGATGACCTCGGCGCCCTCGATGGCCGCGGCAGGGGTATCGGCGCGCGCCGCGCCCTCGTCCACGAGCGGTTGCGCGCGCTCAGCGGTGCGGTTCCACACCGTCACCTCGTGCTCGGATAGTAGGTGGCGGGCAAGCTCGGTGCCCATGCGTCCGGTTCCTAAAAATGCAATCTTCATACCTCCCCAGTGTGCCATCTCAGTGGGAATGCTGTTTCTATGACGTGTCACGGAACCGCGGGGAAGCTTAGTGGGTTGCTGTGAATTACGCCGACATGCACAGTCAAACTTTTGTATGTCGCGCGAGTCGCTAGAATGACAGACATGCCTAATACTTCCCAGTCGCAACAGTGGTTCGAGCGTTCCTCCAAAGTGATCCCGGGCGGGGTGAACTCGCCGGTGCGCGCTTTCGGCTCCGTGGGCGGCCAGGCCCGCGTGATTGAGCGGGGCGAGGGATCACGCCTGTGGGATGTCGATGGCAATGAGTACGTCGACCTCGTGAGCTCGTATGGCCCGATGATCCACGGCAATGCGCACCCGGAAATCGTGGAGGTCGTGCAGCGGGCTGCCACCGGCGGGCTGAGCTTTGGCACGCCGACGGAGGGGGAGGCGCTGCTGGCGGAGGAAATCGTCAAGCGCACTGCGGCCGATAAGGTGCGCATGGTTAACTCCGGCACGGAGGCGACCATGTCGGCGGTGCGTTTGGCCCGCGGCTATACGGGCCGCGCGAAGGTGCTGAAGTTTGAGGGGTGCTACCACGGGCACGTGGATGCGCTGTTGGCATCGGCGGGCTCGGGCGTGGCGACGTTCGGCCTGCCGGATTCGCCGGGTGTTACGGGGGCGACGGCGAAGGATACCATCGTCGTTCCTTATAACGATCTGGATGCGGTGCGCGAGGCTTTTGCGGAGAACGAGGGCCAGATTGCCTGCATCATTGCGGAGGCCTCTGCCGGCAATATGGGCACCGTGGCCCCGAATGAGGGCTTCAACGCGGCGCTGAAGGAGATCGCGCATGCCGATGGCGCCCTGCTCATCCTCGACGAGGTCATGACCGGCTTCCGCACTTCGTATAAGGGTTGGTACGGCGTCGATGGCGTGGCGGCGGACTTAGTGACCTTTGGCAAGGTGGTCTCTGGTGGCTTGCCGGCTGCGGCCTTTGGTGGTCGCGCCGAGGTCATGGACTACCTGGCACCGGATGGTCCGGTTTACCAGGCGGGCACCTTGTCCGGTAACCCGGTGGCGATGGCTTCGGGATTGAAGTCGCTGCAGCTTGCCGATGAATCCCTTTACCCCCGCCTGCAAGAAAAGGCCGACCAGCTCGGCGCGATGATTTCTTCCGCGCTGGAGGCTGAGGGCGTGGCGCACCACATTCAGCGCGCGGCATCCATGTTCTCCATTCGCTTCGCAGAGGGCGAAGGCCGCAACTTCGCGGATATGCAGTCCGCGGAGAACTTCCGCTTTGCCCCGTTCTTCCACGCGCTGCTTGAAAACGGCATCTACGTGGCACCGAGCGCGTTCGAGACTTGGTTCGTCTCTGATGCTCTTGGCGATGCCGACTTTGAGCGCATCGATGCCGCCCTCAAGCCCGCCGCGAAGGCCGCGGCCGCAGCGCGTCCCGCACAATAAGGCCTGCGCAACTAGGCCTGCACAATTAGGCCTGCTCAACAAGGAGAGACATGACACGCACCATCGTTCACCTCGTGCGCCATGGCGAGGTACACAACCCAGGAAAGATCCTGTACGGGCGCATTCCGGGCTATCACCTATCCTCGCGCGGGCATTCCATGGCCGCGCGGACGGCGGAAAGCTTCCGCGATCATGATGTGACCTATTTGGCGGCCTCGCCGCTGCAGCGCGCGCAGGAAACGGCGCGGCCGATTGCGCAGGTGACGGGGTTAAATGTGGACGTCGATAAGACGCTCATTGAGTCCGGCAACCAATTCGAGGGCTTGCGCACCAAGGGCCTGCGATCGGCGCTGTGGAACCCGCGGCACTGGCCCAAGCTGACTAACCCGCTGGAGCCGTCGTGGGGTGAGGCGTATGAGGGCATCGCCGAGCGCATGCTCGGTGCGGTCGACCGCGCGCATACCGCGGCAGAAGGCCACGAGGCCGTGCTGGTGAGCCACCAGCTGCCCATCGTGATGGTGCAGCGCACGGTGCTGGGCCAGCGCCTGCCGCATGCGCCGTGGAATCGCGAGTGCGCGCTGGCCTCGGTAACCTCGCTGCTCTTTGAGGATAACCAGGTCACCGATATCTTCTACTCCGCGCCGGCGCAGGAGATTTAATGGCACGCACACGCACCCGTGCGGCAACGCGCGTTGTGGCAGCCGCGCTTTCTGCAACCGCCTTGACCCTTTCTGCCTGCACACAGGACGCCGAAAACGCCCAAAACGCGGTGGCCACCGGCGGCGAGTTCGAGTTCATCTCCCCGGGCGGGGAGCGGGAAATCCACTACGAGGAAGCCGATAGGAAACCGCTGCGCAGCTTCAGCGGCGCCGATGTCCGCGATACGGATAAGACCATTTCCTTGGATGACTACGAGGGCGAAGTCGTGGTCTTGAATTCCTGGGGTCAGTGGTGCGCGCCGTGCCGCGCTGAGGCCGATGATCTGCAGGCGGTGCACGCCGAGCTGCAAAAACGCGACTTGGGCACGGTCTTAGGCATCAACGTGCGCGACTATAACCCGCAGGTATCCAATGACTTCTTGGACGATAACGGCCTGGACTACCCCTCCATCTATGACCCGCCGTTTAAGACGGCCGCCGCGCTCGGCGGCGTACCTACGTCCGTGGTGCCGACCACGATCGTCTTGGATAAACAACACCGCCCGGCTACCGTTTTCTTGCGGTCCATCACCACCGATGACGTGATGGATGTTGTGGATGAATTAGAAAAGGAATAAATGGAATACGCAGCAAATATCGGCGGCCAGTTTGCCGAAGCTGCCACCTCCGGCCCGTTGATCCTCGGCATCCTCGCCGCGGCTCTGGCGGGTCTCGTCAGCTTTGCCAGCCCCTGCGTCATCCCGCTGGTGCCCGGCTATATCTCTTACCTCGCTAGCGTGGTTGGCGGTGAGGTGAGCTATGACGAGAAGCTGGGGGTGGGCGTCGGCAAGCGCAGGCAATGGGCCGTCGTGCTGGCGGCAGCGCTGTTCATCTTGGGCTTTACCGTGGTCTTTGTACTGGCGACGGTCTCGGTCTTTGGCGCGATTTCCGCGCTCACGCTCAACGCCGATACGCTGATGCGCGTGGGCGGTGGCGTCACCATCTTGATGGGCGTGGTCTTCCTGGGGGCTATTCCAGCGCTGCAGAAAGACACCCGCCTGGCGCCAAAGCGCTGGACTACGTGGCTGGGCGCGCCGCTTTTGGGCGGTGTTTTCGCGCTGGGGTGGACGCCGTGCCTGGGCCCCACGCTGGCAGCGATTGTGTCCATTTCCGCCGGCACCGAAGGCATGACCGCCGCCCGCGGCGCCCTGCTCATCGTGGGGTATTGCCTGGGCCTTGGACTGCCGTTCCTGCTGGTGGCGCTGGGGTCCGCGCGGGCGATGCGCACCATTTCGTGGGCCCGCAAGCATTCGCGCACCATTCAGATCATTGGCGGCGTGGCGATGATCCTCGTGGGCCTTGCTCTGGTTACCGGCCTGTGGGGCGAGTTTATTTCCTATATCCAGAAATGGACCGTGGACTACGGCGCAACCCTCATTTAGGAGAAACGTGAAATATATCCGCAAAGCCTGGCGCTGGCTTACCAGCATGCGCACCGCGCTGGCCCTGCTTTTCCTGCTGGCGCTCGCCGCCATCCCCGGCTCCCTCTTGCCGCAGCGCGACCTGAACGAGCAGAACGTGCAGGAGTTCATCGAATCCAATGGCACCGTAGCGGAAATCTACGATAAGCTGCAGCTTTTTGATGTCTTTTCCTCCATCTGGTTCCAAGCCATCTTCCTGCTTTTGGCGGTCTCGCTCATTGGCTGCATCATTCCGCGCTCCATCGATCACTACAAGGCGTGGCGCACGCAGCCCACGCGCGCGCCGAAGTACCTGCACCGCCTGCCGCTGAGCGCCGAGGGGCATTCGGAAAAGAGCGAGGAAGAACTCAGCGCGGAGATCCACAAGCGCCTGAAAAAATGGCGCGTGGCCGAATACAGCCCGGATAAGGATCGCGCCGGGGTGCACGCCTTTTCCGCCGAGCGCGGCTACGGCCGCGAGCTGGCCAACCTCATTTTCCACGTCGCGCTGGTAGCGATCCTGGTCACCGTGGCCGCCGGCCGCCTGGTCAACTACGAGGGCCAGGTCATCGTGGTGACGGAGTCCGGCTCGCAGGGCGGCAATACCTCGCTGGAGCAGTCCACGGAGTTTTGTAATACCTCCACCTCGAACTTTGACTCCTTCCGGGCAGGGCCGCTTTTCGATGGCACTGGGCTCCACCCCTTCTGCATGACCGCGCACGACTTCACCGCGAAGTACCTGCCCAATGGCCAGGCGGAGATGTTTACCTCCAACGTCTCCTACGCGGAGGGTGACGATATTTATAAGGACTCTTCCGAATGGAAGGACTATGAGCTCAAGGTCAACCACCCGCTGCGCTTGGCGCAAAACCGCGTCTACCTGCAGGGCCACGGCTATGCACCGACGGTGACGGTGGAGTGGCCGGATGGTGAAAAGCGCACGCAGACCATCCAATTCCAGCCCACTGACACGACCTTCTTCCTATCTTCGGGCGTGCTGCGCTTTGACCCGCCGGCAGGCATGTACCCGGACCTTTTCGAGCGCCGCCAAAACCAGCTGGCCATCCAGGGGCTTTTCGCCCCGACGGCCGAGTGGAGCGGTGAGAACGGCAAGCTTTTGCAGTCCTCCCACCCGGGCCTGAATGATCCGGCGTTGGCGGTCGATATCTACCGCGGTGATGCCGGCCTCGATACCGGTACGCCGCAGTCGCTCTTCTCGCTGGATTCAAACCTCGTGCACTCGGGGCAGCTGCAGAAGATCGACCGCGTGAACCTGAGCCAAGGCGATGACGTCACGCTTGATGATGGCACCAAGATCACCTTTGACGGTGCCAATGAATTTGCCAATTACCAGGTCTCCTATGACCCATTCCAGAATTGGGTGCTGGCATCCGCGCTGGTCATGTTGGTATCCCTCGTGGCCTCGCTGATGATTAAGCGCCGCCGCGTCTATATTCGCCTGCAGCCGGAGTCTGCCGGCGGCACCACCCTCGAGATGGGTGGTCTCGCCCGCACCGACCGCGCCGGCTGGTCTGAGGAATTCCACGAGCTGCACCGCGCGCTCTTGGAGCTTCCGGATCCAGATGAGGTGGAAGAAGACAAACTCTATACTGATGATTGATCCAACTATAGTTGGATCCCGCTGTGTGCATGAGTAAGGTAATCAGCATTATCCCGCACGTGTGAAGGCTAGGTGGACTCCCTTGCAGATTGATCAGAATCTGTCGAACTTCTCGGATCTCGCGGTGCAGACCGCATTCGTGGTGTACTGCGTCGCGCTATTGATGTCGCTGTTGTACTACGGCCGCATACGCAGCCTCATCGAGGCGCGCCGCGTGGGCCGCTCGGAGGCGTCCAAGGTATTGGTCGGCGCAGGGGCCGAGGCTGGCACCGCTACCGGCTCTGACGCTGCAACCGGCACGGGCGCAACGGATGCCAGCACCGATTACGAAGCTGAGGCAGCCTCCGCGGCAGCAACTATGAGCGAGGAAAAAGTCGCGGAAAAGGAACGCAAGCTGGATAAGCTCGGCGGCATGACCAGCTCGCTGATGTGGGTTGGCATTGCCCTGCATGCCGCTGCCATCGTGCTACGCGGTCTGGCGACGGGCCGTTTCCCATTTGGCAACCTCTACGAGTACGTGTTGATGGTGAGCTTTGGCGTGCTGCTGGTGGGCAATATCGCCATGCAGCGCAAGGAATGGCGCACGGTCTGGCCGTGGATCCTTACCCCGGTACTGGCGCTGATGTTTTACGGCTCCACCAAGCTCTATGCGGAGTCTGCACCGGTGGTGCCGGCCCTGCAATCGCACTGGCTGCCCATCCACGTCACGGTGGTGTCCTTGGGCGCGTCCATCGGCATCATTTCCGGCATCATCTCGCTATTGACCCTGTTGCGCCAGTGGCAGCCAAAGAACGCGGAGCGCGGCATCTTTGGTGCTCTGGCTTATCCGCTGCCATCTGCGGCCAAGATTGACCGTTTGGCGTACCGCTTGGCCGTTATCACCCTGCCCACCTTGGGCCTCGGCATCATCTTGGGCGCCATCTGGGCCGAATCCGCGTGGGGTCGCTTCTGGGGCTGGGACCCGAAGGAAACCATGTCCTTTGCCACCTGGATTCTCTATGCGGCCTACCTGCACGCGCGCGCGACCCCGGCCTTCCGCAAGGCGGCGCCGTGGATCAACGTTTTGGCCATGGCGGCGATGGTATTCAACCTCTTCTTCATCAATATGGTGGTCTCCGGCCTGCACTCCTATGCGGGGCTGAACTAAATGGCCACCAACCATAGCCCGCGCAATAAACAGGGAAAGCCGGCCGGCGATAACGAGCTCATCTTGGGCTTGGGCGCGCAGATTGCGCAGCGGAGGCGTGAGTTGGGCATCGTCCAGCAGCAGCTTGCCGATGCCGCCCAGGTCTCCCGCTCCACCCTCCACACCATCGAGCACGGTGGGGCAGGCGTGCGGTGGGAGAAGGTTACCGCCGTGGCAGAAGCGCTGGGACTTGAGATGCGGTTCGTGCCAAAGGATTAATCCTGGTTGTCGTTCGGGCCCTTTGAACCATTGTTGCCGTCGGCGTCGCGAGTGCGGCGCTGGCGGCGTTTTTCTTCCTCGGCCTCCTGCTTGCGGCGCTGCTTGAAGCGCTCCTTTTCCAGGTTCCACAGGAATTCCTCGTCATCATCGGGGCCCTTGATGGAACGCGGTTGTTCTTCAACCTGGCGGGACTTCCAGGACGATGGCCCAAAGGCCTTCCACACCAGGTAAGCGGCGAGGACAAAAAGCAGTAGGAGGATTAGTCGACCCATGCGGATTATTCTACCTGTACGGCGTACAATCGACCCCCATGACGCACAACCCTGAGCCACCGAAACCAGACCCCGAACTGCGCCGTCGTTCGCGCAAGGCGCTATGGAAATACGGGCTCGCGCGCGTGGTGCTTTTTCTCGCGCTCACCGCGGTCATCGAGCTGCTGGCGGTAGGGATTGGTTTCCCCATTCCCGTACTCGTGGCAGCGCTCCTAGCGCTCTTTGTGGCCCTGCCGCTATCGATGCTGATATTTAAAAACTGGCGCATCGAGGCCACGCAGACGCTGGCGGAGTACTCCGCGCAACGCAAGGCGCACAAGCGCTGGGTACAGGCCGAATTGGAAGGCCGCGCGGAGGCCTAGGCGCGCAAAGCCTAGCCCTGGACTAGATGAGGGCGACGGCGATGGCCTCGATCACTGCCCAGATGAGCATGGCGCGCCCGGTCAGCCCCAGCACGGGGATGAGCTGATGTCCGGTGGCGCCGCGATTGACCGTGCGCACCGCGCGGAGTGCAAACGGGAAGTAGACCAGGCCAGCCAGCGCGAGCCAGCTGCCGAAGGCAACCGCGATGGTAAGTACGAAGGGCAAGAGCAGTAGGCCCGTAAAAAGCAGGCGGGCGTTCTTATTGCCCAGCCGTACCGCGAGGGTGATCTTGCCGGCCTCGGCATCGGAGGGAATATCGCGGATATTATTGACCAGGTTCACCCCGGAGCTCATGGCGCCGATGCCGATGGCCAGGGCTAGGCCCGTCCAGGAAATGCGGCCGGCTTGGGTAAATTCGGTGCCGAGCACGGCGACGAGTCCGAAGAAGACAAAGACGGCGACCTCGCCCAAACCGCGGTAGCCGTAGGGGTTCTTACCGCCGGTATAAAACCACGCACCGGCGATGCACAGCGCGCCGATGAGGATGAGCCACCAGGCACCAGCGGCCAGGGATAGGATGATTCCGGCCAGGCCGGCGACGGCGAAGCAGCCAAAGGCGGCGTATTTCACGTGGCGCGGCTGCGCAAGCCCGCTGCCGGTCAGCCGCTGCGGGCCGGTGCGGTCATCATCGGTACCGCGGATGCCATCGGAATAGTCGTTGGCATAGTTCACGCCGATAATAAGCGCCCACGCCACGATGAACGCGAACACCGCGCGGCCGATATGCCCGCCGCTAATACCGAAGGCCGCGCCCGTACCTGCGATAACGGGTGCGAAGGCGTTGGCCCACGTATGTGGGCGAGCACCATTGATCCAATCCTTGGCGGTCGCGGAATAATTACCGGCTGATGAAGTCATAGCCACCATTGTGCCACTGCGTAGTGGGCGTAAAGCAATCAGGAAGCTGGGGCCTGCGGTGGGGGCTAGGCGTTAAAGACTGCGGCGACGGCCTGGCGGTCTACCTTGCCGGGGCCGGTGGTGGGAAATTCCGCAAGGTGCTTTAAATCTTTAGGCAGCTGCCAACGGGGAAGTTCGGCGTCTTCGAGGGCCTCGAAGATATCGCCAAGCTCGGCATTACCGGTATAGGCGGCCACGATGGCTTGGCCCAGCCGCGGGTGCGGGATACCGACGACGCACGCCTCGGCAACACCGGGCACCCGGAGGATTTCGCGTTCCAAGACCTCTGGGTGCAGCTTCAACCCGCCGGAGTCGATGACATTATCGAGGCGCCCGGTGACGGTGAGGATGCCATCTTCGATGACGCCGGCATCGGAAGTGGCGAACCACCCGTTTCCGGGAAACGCCTCGTGGCTTGGGGCATTGCGGTAGCCCTGCGCGATGGTGGGCCCGCCGAGTAAGATGCGGCCGTCCTGGACGCGGGCCGTCGTACCGGGCAGTGGGCGGCCATCGTAGACGCAGCCGCCGGCGGTCTCGGAGGAACCGTAGGTGGTGGTGATAGTGATGCCCTGATCCGCGGCCGCGGCGTGCAGGCGCGGGTGGATGGCGGCACCGCCCACCAAGATGGCATCGAAACTCTGGAGCGCATCGATGCCCTCCGGCACATCCATGGCTTTGGCCAGCTGCAGCGGGGTGAGCGCGGTGTAGGTGCGGTCGCCGGTGCGGGAGAGCTCCGCGGCGGCGCGGGCGAAGGCTGAGATATCAAAGCCTTCGCTGAGATCGAGGCAGAGCGGATCCACCCCGGCCACCAGGGAACGGACGAGGACCTGGATGCCGGCGATGTGGTGGGCGGGCATCGCCAAGAGCCATTGCCCAGGGCCACCGAGGACCTGGTGGGTGGCATCGGCGCTGGCCACCAGGTTGGCTGGCGTTAATTGCGCGCCCTTTGGGGTGCCGGTGGACCCTGAAGTGGAGACCACGAGCGCGATGTCCTCTGCGATGGGCTCGCCGGCGCGCTGGGAATTGCGCAGGAGGGTGGCGCGGGTGGCATCGGCAAGCGGCAGCGGCAAAAAGCAGGACCTGCCGACAATGGCGGATTCGAGGTCCGGCAGGATGGCCGCGGGGTCATGCGGATCGACGGGCAAGGGGGCGAGGATAGTCACGGCACTAGATCTTAAGGCCACGGCGGGACAAACCCCGGTTGCGGCCGGGGTGAGTCGATACAGGGATCAGCGGTAGGTGTCCTCCTGATCAAAGGGACGTTCGTTATTGGCCTCGGCCTCCTTAATGCGGCGCAGCATCCACACGCGCGAGCCGAGCACGCCCGCGACGGCGAGGACCGCGAGCAGGATACAAAATGCGATGAGCACGGTGCGGGGCACTCCTTAGTAGTAATAGGGGAACTCGTCCCAGTTGGGCTCGCGCTTGTCCAGGAAGGACTGCTTGCCCTCGACGGCCTCATCGGTCATATAGGCCAGGCGGGTGGCCTCGCCGGCGAAGACCTGCTGGCCCATCAGGCCATCATCGGTGAGGTTGAACGCGAATTTCAGCATGCGCTGGGCGGTGGGGGACTTCATATTGATTTCCTGGCCCATGCGGATGGCGGCATCCTCGAGCTCGCCGTGGTCTGCCACCTCATTGACCGCGCCCATCTCATACATGCGCTGGGCATCGTAAGTGCGGCCCAAAAAGAAGATCTCGCGGGCGAATTTCTGGCCCACCATCTTGGCTAGGTAGGCCGAGCCATAGCCCGCATCGAAGGATCCAACGTCCGCGTCCGTCTGCTTAAAGCGCGCCTCCTGGCGGGAGGCCACGGTCATATCGCAGACCACGTGCAGCGAGTGCCCACCGCCGGCGGCCCACCCATTGACCACGGCGATAACCACCTTGGGCATGGTGCGGATGAGGCGCTGGACCTCCAGGATGTGCAGGCGGCCGCCTTCAACCTTGGCGCGGGCCTCATCGACGCTGGATTCATCCGCCGTGGCATCATCGTGGGCGTGCTCAGTGGCGTAGCGATACCCCGAGCGGCCGCGAATGCGCTGGTCGCCGCCGGAACAAAAAGCCCAGCCACCATCTTTTTGCGAGGGCCCATTGCCGGTAAGCAAGATCGTGCCCACATCCGGGGTGCGGCGGGCGTGATCCAAAGTGCGATACAGCTCATCCACGGTGTGCGGCCGGAAGGCATTGCGCACCTCCGGCCTGTCGATGGCGATGCGCACGATGCCATTCTTCCGACCGTCTGCCGCCAGACGGTGGTAGGTGACGTCTGTGAGATCCCCAAAGCCCTCAACCGGGCGCCACAATTCCTCACGGAATGGATTTTCGGTGCTGTATTTCTTTTGCTCGCTCATAGCGCCCAGCATAGTGGGCGCGAAAAAGTTTAGTCCCCATTCCCAACCCTCACCTCTACGCACTGCCCAGCATGCTGGTAATAATCGATACTCAATAACTGCGAGGGGTTACCCCGCAATGTACCCGTGTACCCTGTGCTGGCGCGGTCATCAATACGGTGGGAAGACTCGAACTTCCTCAACCCTTTAACGCCAAAGGGTGCCTAGATGTCCTCGAATTTCCCCTCGAAGGCGGGGGCATACTCGCTGCAAGTGCGTAAAGGCTACCGCCACGCGCGCGGCGTGGCATGACTAAAGCTTCGCTATGGAGTTATCAGTTCCGTATTCCAGTTCAACTGCTGGATGCGGGTATCAAGCTCCCGGTACTGCTTGGAGAGGTCATCGACCCGCTTGCGCAGCTCTGCTACCGGAAGCGTGGCCACGAACTTAATCTCCGCGCGGGAGTAGCGGTCCTGGCGCGCGCCCGCGGCCTGGGCGAGGTCGTGGTAGATGCGGCGGGTGCGCACGAGGCCATCGCGAAGCGCCAGCGCCTGCATCAAGTTCTTCTCGCCATCAAAATCGGTGGCCACGTTCGTGGCATTGATGGCCTGCACGAGCTTATCGATGCGCCCAGTAATGCCCTCCAACTCGCGCAAAAGCTCGGCCGGATCCTCGTCCGGGGTATCGCCCTCCTGCACGCGCACGACGGAGAGCAGGCGCTCGCGCAGCTCATTGAGCCGTTCCTGCGCCTGCGCGCGCTCTGCTAATGCCTCTGCCAGTAACATGGTTCCTCCTTCAGGGTAGGTAAGAACCAACGTAGCCTGGGTGGGCGTTGGGGTCAATGGTTTCTGAGGCACCAGTTGGAATACCGCGGACACAAAACTGCATAAGTTCTGGCAGCAGAAGCTTCGTTTTCATTATTCCTATTGGATTCCGCGTGCTGCGACGCCACCATATAACGGCACTGGGGTTCAGTTCTCATTACCCCTGATATACTTCTTAACCATCGCCAATCCCAGTGTGAACGGCTGGGGTTCAGTTCTCATTACCCCTGATATACTTCAAACCAAAAGGCGCTGGTCGCCCGCGTAGCTGGGGTTCAGTTCTCATTACCCCTGATATACTTCTAGACGACTGCGTACGAGTCTGGCAGCAGCTGGGGTTCAGTTCTCATTACCCCTGATATACTTCAGTGCGGCCCGAAAAGGGCCGTTTAACTGGAGTTTATTGGCGATCCTGCCTTAAAAAATTACGAGTTGGGACGGTTTTTCCTCTACTTCAGAGGGCTCTGCCTTAGAAAATCTGATGGCTTTTGCCCATTGATTATCAGTGACGGAAACTATCCTGATATCGCCACCTTCTGGGAGAGCAGTCTTTATTTGTTTGACGGTCGAAGCGATCCTGGAAGACAATGGGAAGTACTGGACATAAACGCTTAGTTGGGATCTACAAAATCCGAGGTCCAAGAGATGGTTTCGGAATTTGTTCGCTTCACTAGTTTGTTTCTTAGACTTAACGGGCAGGTCGAACATCACCACACACCACATTGGTTCACTATCCTTCGCTGGCATCGAGGATTCCTTCCCATCGGGGCACGCTTAAGTCACGAACTGATCCCTCGACGTAGAGACCATAGTGTTGACCGAATTCATTAAAAACGGTGCTTAGTGATTTTCCTCCAGCGTTGAAAGCAAGAGTTAGTGCAGTAGAAAGTGTGGTCTTTTGTGCAGCATCTAATTCCGCGCCATAGTTGATGTTTGTGAACACGATTTGGTCCACCATAGGTCTGAATGGCTCCATGAGATCGTCCACAAGAGCCCAATTATTTCCACGGCCATGATGAAACACACCCAGTGTTCCAGACAACCCAGCACCAGCGATGGCACGAATCCCGTAGCCGCGCAAGAGTGTATAGCCGTAATCTAAAGCGGAATTCCAACCAGGATCGCCAGCGCCAGGTAAACGTGAGAATGCGTGATCATGCGAAAGACAAGACCAATATTTTCGGGCAGCTAAGGCCTCTCGATTCTCAGAATCTCCGGACTTTACAGTGCGAGAAAGTTTAATCAGTTCATCGGCTCCGGTCTTTTGCAAAGCTTTCAACACGGACGCCTGACCGTGGATTTTGGCGGCGACTATCCGGGTCCACGCCTGCTTCTTTTTAGGGACTGAAAGTTGTGCTTGTGCTTGCTGTCGTGCGCCCAATCTTGAGTGCTGATTCCACGGATAAGCTCCAGATACTGGAACTCCCCTCCAATCGCAGACAATCAATGCGATGTCATAGTCACCGAATTTCTGAAGTACGGCACCACTGATTGAGCTCCTAGAACCGATAAGAACCACTGCAATTTGAGATAGGGGTATGACGACATCGTCAGCATCGTCCTTGCTGATGACGAGTTGACCTCGAGAATATCGAAGTGAACCGTGAAGATTCAGACAGTCTATTACTCGCCATCCAGCATTCATTTTCTTACTCTGCCTTCCATGAGACCGGGAGGTGAGCATTGCTGGTTAGCCTTGCTCTGCCTAGTGCGTCTCTTCTGATCACAGTGACATTTACGCCACTGAGCAACTTGTTAACAGAGGGACGCCATCCTGGCGCATCAATTATCTTCTTGGATCCTGCTGAAGCATCACTGGATAAACCCTCAGCACTCATTTGGAGGGGCCGAAGTCTTAACCTTGATGGGGAGTAGAAGCCATCTAACCGCCAACGTCGGACTTGACCGAATTCGCTTTGCATCTCTGCGATTTGGCCGGTATTGAACTTAGACGTATCAATGACCAACTCGTCATCGGTGACGAGCCAACCTAGGTACTCTGCTGTATTTTCTGCCAGTGCCTTTCGCAACTTTGGTTCTGCTTGTCGGACAGACATGGTTTGCGGCTTGATTTCAACAGAAAACAGGTCTTCGTGACGGTATTGAGCGAGATCGGCGTTATAGACGCGAAGCATGCAGTAAACCGGTGCTTTCTTGCCGGGAATCTTGTAAATGCGTGCATGGTGGAAGCGGCTCAGCTCGGCATAGCCGCCACGAACCTTGATGGCTCCCGCACCTATAGGGAAGACTTCAATGTCATCTTCTGCGGTATACCAAGTACCGTGAATGCGGATCCGGCGATCTGGATTTTCTGGGAGTCCGTTATTTTCATCGAAGTCCGGTTTTCGGGTAAGCGCACACCACAAAGCTTCACTAGAGGCACGGTCGATATCGGTGACGGAGATGGCGTCGCCGACTCGGATGGTCTTCAATTCGCCAATGGTATCTTCGTGTGCACGCCCATTTCCTAGGCGTAAACGCAAGTTGGAGGTGACGGCGATGCGATCTTCATCCAGTGTCTTTTGCAGCAGGACAGCCAGTTTTTGCATTTTGGGAAGCCAAGCATTCCACGCAGCGCGGTGCTCTGCATCGGATCCGGTGAATTCTTTCCATTGTGAGGTAGCCTGTAGAAGCTGAGCTTCACGCTTTTTATTGGAACGAATGGCTAGGGTTTCCGCGACATAGTTTTGGGTAAACGCAACGACTGCCGCATCGACTGCATGGTGACGTCGGTCGAGTCGGGACTTTCCAGTTCCGTCAATAAACCGTAGCTTGTCGGAGATGCCTGCAGCTCGGCGCGCTTCTGCAGTAAGCTCACCACGGTAGACGTTGACCACAGTATTTTCTTCCTGGAACCGTTGCGCCACTCGGCCGCGCAGCTCATTTGCCATCCACGCTACTGATTCCATGGAACGAGCATCTAAAGGTTCATCGACAACGGTGCGTTTTAACCGGTCGCAGACGTTCTTGCGGAATTTCTTGAAGTCTTTTGAAGTCATTCCGGAGTCTTCTGACCAGTGTCGTGTCCTATCAAGTGCCTCTTTGACGCTGACCCCTGGAATATTGGTTTGCGCAGCCCACACAGCAAAAGGAATGTTCTTCTTTGCAAGGTTGCAGCGGTGGCAAGCGGCAACCAAGTTGTCCCTGGTATTTGTAGAGCCTTCGCCCGCACGCGGAACAATATGGTCCATCTCGCAGGTTGTGTAGGTAATAGGAGAACCGCAGTATGCGCATTGGCAGTTCTGCCTTTGTACGGATTGGTAGCGCCACAAGTCTGAACTACGCAGTTTTCCGTCGATGCCTAGGTTTTCCTGCATTTGCTTGAAGAGCTCTCGGTTCCGCTTGTGGCGGGTGTTGTTAGCTCGGTCAATTTCATTGGCTTTAGATTTACTGATGAAGCCATCGCGAACATGCTCAATGACCACAGATTTGGGAGCCCCCCATTCATCTGCTGCAGCTTCTAACCACCGTGCCACTCCTTTAAGGACACGATCTACAGCTGGATTTCCAACGGGTTCGCCAATTCTAGGTGCGGGAGGTGCCCAGTCTTTGGGGATATCAAACTCAGCTAGGCGGGCTTCATAAAGATCCAAATTCTCGTCGAGCATTCGGCTAGTCAGACGCATCAAGGTGTCTTCACTGTATGCAGCACGCCCAATTGGGAGGTGAAGAGAATCTAGTTTCTCTTGTTCAGATTCATCCAAATTCGCGAAGAATGCTTGAACTTGTGCTCCGGCTGGGGAGTCGAAGTCGTCTACCTCGGAGTTAGATAGGGACTTTAACATTGCAGCACGCTCATCGTCGTTGGCACCTTCCCACCAGTGCACGAGAGGTTTTACCTTGCATCCCAGGATAGTTCTGTTGGTGTCGTGCACCGGGGGCGTAGCTCCGGCGCGTTCACCATCATCGGTCATCGTGGCAGTACCACGGAGCTGGCCTCTGTCGATGTTTAAGACCTCGGCAACCTTGAGCCACGACGGCTCCTCTTTATGTGAGAGGTTGATTAGGTAGTTAAAGACGATGAGTTTTTCGTCTCGGTCGAGAGGGATAGAAACACCGTCGCGGTAGATACGCAGGTTTCCAGTCAAAGCGGCGATTCGGTATTGCTGAAAAGCATCGGAAGCCTTTAGAGCACGGGGTAGCTTTGGTTGCAGCGGGTCTTTCCCTACGCGCCCAATTTGTGCGCCCTTGGGAGATTCTGCGGCGAAAACAAGATCTAAAATCTGCTTTCGCAGGGTGTCATCAATTTTCTGCACTCGGCAGATTTCGTTGATTTCACGAGCGTGATCAATCTGATGAAGCCGGGCCGATATCACGGCCTGATTAACCTGCTCCTGTGGTTTCTTTTCATCCTTTTTCTTCCCACCACCGCGTAGCCTGTCCTTGCCAAACTGGGCAAATGAAATTAATTGGCCAACGGTAATGGTCTCCGGGATCTTGCGGCCAGTAGACTTCTCGAGTTCTTTGCGGATCTGTTCAAAGGCATCGCTCGGCTTGTCGGGGGAGTACAAGCTCGATACTTTCCAGTACGGATTCCGCCAGCCACGGTGGTTGGCAATATGGCGAAAAGCGATAGAGAGGTACCTTCCGCGTTGGGCATCATCGGCGATATATCCATTGACTAACGCAACGCGTGCGTTCCAAGGGAGATAGGGATCGGAGTAATGCTCAAAGGGGCGAGTTTCCCATCCTTGGGAGGTGAGAAATTTTTCCAGTTTTATCATGCGGCGACGACGGCGACGATAAAGGCGACGAGTTCGTCGAGCTACGCCAGAAGAAGCAAGCCTCGTTACCGCCCGCTTTTGCTGATCTGGATCTAGTCCAGAATCGTGGATAAGCGATACCGAGCTCAGGATATTGATTGGCTGGTCTTTATCGTCTACTTCAATGGCGGTGCATCCCAAGGAGTAGGTGCCAACATCGATACCAACGCGGTAGGAGAGGGACAAGGGGAAAGACCTTTCAGATATGAGAAAAGCCGAACCCGAAGGTTCGGCTGGAGCATTCAACGTCGGAAACGAGCCGACGCTTACTGAGGTTCAGTTCTCATATGAGAATATATCTTATTATCCGTAGCATTTGTAGATTAGGCAGAATATATCCACCCATTGGGGGTAAATATTAACCCTGCTGAGTGTCTCCGATGAGTGACTGCGGCCATCTCAACTTAGGTGGGGGTGAGTAATGGCGGATAGTATGGCTCTATGAACATAGATGACGTTCTCGACCGCGCCCACGTAGTCTCCCTCCCGCTGGCCGTGAAGTTTCGCGGCATCACCACGCGGGAGGCGTTGCTGATTGAAGGGCCTGCCGGTTGGGGTGAATTTGCGCCGTTCCTGGAATACGGGCCTGCGGAGTCGGCCGCGTGGCTGCGCGCCGGGTTGGAGGCGGCCTACGAGGGCTTTCCGGAGCCCGTTCGCGAGTGGGTAGAGGTCAACGCCACCATTCCCGCCGTTCCCGCCAGCGAGGTGCCGGCGATTGTGGATCGCTATCCCGGCTGCCGGACGTTCAAGATCAAGGTGGCGGAGAAAGGCCAGACGCTTGCCGATGACATCGCGCGCGTCCACGCCGTCCGCGATCACGTCAGCGCCCGCGGCGTTATTCCTGTGCTGCGCGTGGACGCCAATGGCGGCTGGAGCGTGGCCGAGGCGGTAGAGGCCGCCCAGGCACTCATGCCGCTGGACTATATGGAGCAACCCTGCGCGAGCGCGGAAGAACTGTTGGAGGTGCGCAGGCAGCTCATGCGCAATGGGCTTTTTGTGCGCGTGGCCGCGGATGAATCCATTCGCAAGGTTGAGGATCCGTACCGCGTGGCGGATCTGCAGGCGGCAGATGTAGCGGTGGTGAAACCCGCGCCGCTGGGCGGGGTGCGCCGCGTCCTCGACGTGGCACAGCACCTGCGCGAACGGCATATGGATATTACGGTGGCCTCGGCGCTGGATACCTCCATCGGCATCAATATGGGCATAGCGGCGGTGGCGGCGTTGCCACAAATCTATGACGACGAGGACATCGATGTCACCCCGGCCGCCGCGGGCCTGGCCACGGGAAGCCTTTTCGAAGAAGACGTCACCGCGCCCCGCCAGCTACACGACGGCCACCTGCGCGCCGAGATCCTTGCCCCAGAACCGGACCGCCTGTCCGCCTTGGCCGCCCCGGCTAGCCGCCGCGAGTGGTGGTTCGAGCGCCTGCGGGAATCGTGGCAATTCCTGTAGTTGCGCCCGAAACCGCAAACTACTGGTGCTTAACAGCTAATCTTGCGTTGAGAGGGTCGTTGCAACACTTTCCCTTAGGTGCATGTTGCAACGGCCCCTAGAATCCAAGGTTTATTGTTGCTGCTTGGGCTTTTTTCTGGAGACCAAATATTCAATGAACACTAGGCCAAACCAAACAATGATAACCGTTGCAATTACCTGCCACTCGATTGCAAAATAGAGTGCCATTCCTAGAAAGACTAGTGGTGGTATAAAGTCGCGAGCTTTTAACGGCATTGTGATCCTCGTAGTCGTCCTGCCCTCGGAAAGTGGACACGTCGGGGTTAGCTATGCTGCTATAGTCAGTGTAGCTGAAGTCTCGGCTTCAAAGACATCCGGCGCTACAAGATTGCACCAGGAGTGCCGTCGGCGCGTGTTGTAGCGCATGCGCCACCGGAAGACTTCCCGGGACGGCATCAAAATACATCTTTAAACTGCGAGTTTTACGGGTTTGGGCCCATTAATAAAACGAGGAACGATTAAGCTTTAAAACGTGGCACATCCGTATAAGCCGAGTATTCGGTTCGGTGGTCATAGACACACTGGAAGCAGAACTCCAGTGAGTTGCTTTAAGCAAAATATGTGGCGGCATTGCGCAGGATGTCGCGTTCTTCGCGCAGCTTAGAGACTTCTTTTCTTTCACTGGCGGATCCGTTCGGAATCATTCGCCGCTTGGGCTTGATCGTGCACTGCTTTTATGCGGGCACGTTTGCCGGTGCCGTACTTTTTGACCCAAGAATGCAGCGAGGCTCGATTGATACCGAGCTGGGCTGATGCTTTGTTCAGCGAGAGGTCCTCATTGTTCTCATAGAGGGCCACGGCATCGCGTTTGAACTGTTCTCAGTACCTGGACATGGTGGTAGATTACCAATCTTGCCAGCTCGACTGGGTTGGATATCAGGTGTCCACCAAACAAGCGGGTCAGATCCCGAACTCATCCATACATGCTGGTGGGATGATGTTATTGAGATAGAAGTAGCCACGTTTGAGTGGGTCCCGTGGCGGAATTAGGTAAGGCTCCACCTGAGCCTGGGATATCGAATCCCGGCCGAGGCGGAAACCGAATTGTGGAAGCAGACCCGCAACAGGAAATAATTGAAACCAAGGCAAATGCCTAGGAACAAAACTCGGGGCACTTCACTTTTATCTATCTAAACCTTAGACCAACTCGTGAGTGAGGTTGGCCGGGCGGGTGTAGGTATTAACAACCGGGGACCACTTGATGGCGTCGTCCACGATCTTCTGCAGGGTCTCCTTGTCGGCGTCGCCGTCGATGTCGACCTTAACGTTGACGTCGGAAACGCCTGGGCGCTTGTCTTCGCCCAAGTCACCAACGCCCCAGGTTGGGGAGAGGTCGATGTCGCCGACGATGTCGAGCTCCAGCTTGGTCAGGGTAACGCCACGGTGCTGGGCGATGGCCTGGATGCCAACGTTGATGCAGGCACCAAGACCAGCCTGAGCGACCTCGGTGGGGTTAGGTGCGGAGTCATCGCCAAGCAGCGGCAAAGGCTCGCCCACCTTAATGGTGTGGCCGCGCACGGTGGTGTTATTGCGGAAGAGACCGTCTGCCTCAGTGTGGGAGCGGACGTGCTTCTTAGCGCCCTCAGGGTTGTCGATGTTCTTCTGCGCTAGGTCGTTGAGCTTCTCGCCGTCAATCGGCTCGAGAGCGTCGCCTTCTTTGTGGTTCGGGGTGAGATCAGACATTAAATTGCTCCTTGTATCAGATGATTATTTACTGATGGCGCCATGGTAGCTCGAAGGTAAATATAAATCTAGAACGAGAGGTCTATTTTGTAGAGAAAGGCAGGTCTGTGATGAATAAAAATAAGGACACTGCATTTCCTAGCTTGTGAATTTAGAAATTGACACCATAGTGCACCTGGCCTAGGTTCATTCTGAACAAACCACTTGGTCTAGTTGAGAAAGAACATATGGTGCACAACCGAAACCTGTCGCGACGGCAGATACTGCGCAGTGCAGTGGCAATGGGTGGGGTAGCAGTAGGCTCGCAGGTGCTATCTGCATGCTCCTCGCCGCGGCAGGAAGACAAGGCCCAGTCCGGAAAATCTGGGCAGGGCGGGGAAAGCCTCACCATCGGATTCGTGCCCATCGCATGTGCGTCACCGCTGGTAGCGGCCGATGGCTTGGGTGCCTTCGCAAAGCAGGGCCTCAACGTTGAGCTGCGCAAATTCGCGGGGTGGGCGGATCTCTGGACCGCCTATGCCACCGGCGCCTTAGACGTGGCGCACATGCTCTCGCCCATGCCGCTGGCCATCGATGCCGGTGCCACCAACGCCTCCCGGCCCACCGAGTTAGCCTTTACGCAAAACACCAACGGGCAGGCACTGACCTTGTCCACCTCCCACCTGGATACCGTGTCGCGGCCTGAGGATCTAAAGGGCATGGTGCTAGGCATCCCCTTTGAGTATTCGGTGCATGCCCTCTTATTGCGCGATTACCTTGTGGCCGGCGGGGTCGATCCGGTCTCTGATGTGGAACTGCGCCTCCTGCGCCCGGCCGATATGGTGGCACAACTTTCGGTAGGCACCATCGACGGGTTTATTGGCCCAGAGCCCTTCAACCAGCGCGCCCTGACTACCGGCTCGGGCCGCGCCTTTGTTCCCACCCGCCAGATGTGGGAAAACCACCCGTGCTGCTCGGTTGCCGTGGCCAAGGAAGTGGACCGAGACGTGCGCGACCGCGTGGTCGCGGCGCTGCACGAAGGTGCGCAGTACGTCGATAGCCCGCACCACGTCCACGAATCGGCCTCCATGCTGGCCAAGGAGAAGTACCTGAATCAGAAGGAAAAGCTGATCTCGCGGGCGCTGGCCGGAAATTACACCACCTGGGACGGTAAAGACCTGGTGGATCCACAGATGATCAAGTTTGGCGGCAGCACCTCTGCCACCGCAATTACGTGGATGGCCGCCCAAATGGCCCGCTGGGACCTGGGCGGAAAGGCAATGCCGCTGGATGACCAAGCGCTGCTAGATGTCACGAAATCCGTTTTGCCGCGCGAGGCCGATCTCACTACGGACCCAGTAGAGATCAACGGCCATACCTTCGATCCCCTGCACCCCACCGCCGGATACCAGCGTTAAGGACTCTTGCCTTATGACCACAGTAAAAAATGACAGCGCCAGCACCAGTACTAGCACTGCATACTCCACTGACACCCAAGCAACGTCCCGTCCAGGTCGCACCGCCAACGCCAGCCGCAAGAAGCGGCGGGATAGCCCGTGGAAGGCGATGGGCCTGGGCATCGCGCTTTTTATTGTTTTTATCGGCATCTGGCAGGCGGTCGCAGCTGCGGGCTGGCTTTCAGATATCGCCCCCACTCCCGCGCGCACCTGGGATAGGGCCGTAGAGATCCTTTCTGATCCCTTCTACCGGGATGGGTCGGCCTCGGTGGGCATCTTTTGGCACATGGTGGCCTCCCTGCGCCGCGTGCTCATTGGCTTTGTCATCGCCATGGTGATAGCTATTCCGCTGGGCTTTTGGCTGGGGTCCTCGGACACCTTCCGCCGCGCGACCGATCCCTTTGTCCAGATCCTGCGCCCTGTATCCCCGCTGGCATGGCTGCCGCTAGGCCTGGCATTGCTTCGCGATGCCGAGAATACCGCCGTCTTTGTCATCATCCTTTCGGCCTTGTGGCCGACGCTGCTCAATACCATCGAGGCGGTCCGCGGGATTCACCCCACGTATAAGAACTTGGCGGCCACGCTCGGCACGAACCGGATGCAACAGCTCCTCTATATCGTCGGCCCGGCGGCGCTGCCGGGGATTATCACTGGCATGCGGCAATCGCTATCGACCGCCTGGTTGGTCATCGTGGCCGCGGAAATGCTCGTCGGCGGCCAGGGCGTCGGCTTCTTTGTTTGGAATATGTGGAACCGTCTTGATATTGACGCCATCGTTGTGGTCATCGTGCTTATCGGTGTCATCGGATTGGCCCTGGATTACCTCGTTGCTTCCCTGCAGAAAGTGGTGCGCTATGACTAATGCCCATATCGAGTTTGCCGGTATTACTAAAAGCTACGGCCCAACCAAGATCATTGGGGATACCTCCGTATCCATTGGAGAAGGCGAGTTCGTATCCCTGCTGGGACCATCGGGCTCTGGCAAATCCACCATGCTGAATATGATCGCGGGCCTCGCTTTTCCCTCTACCGGCGAGGTGCGCGCGCGAGGCGAGGCCGTCACCGGCCCAGGTCCAGACCGCGGCGTGGTATTTCAAAATCACGCGCTCCTGCCGTGGATGACGGCGCGTGGGAATATCGAATTCGGACTGCGTTCGGCCCGCCCGGAACTATCCAAGGCGGAGCGCACCCAGATTGCACAGGATTTCCTCGATGAGGTCAGCTTGGGCCATGCGGCAGATAGGCGCCCGTCGCGGTTATCCGGTGGCATGCAACAGCGCGTCGGTTTGGCGCGCGCCTTTGCCATTGGCTCGGATATTCTATTGCTCGATGAGCCCTTCGGCGCTTTGGATGCGCTTACCCGCCGCCAGCTGCAGTCGCTGCTGCTAAATGTGTGGGAAGAAAACCGCCGCACGGTGGTCATGGTCACCCACGACGTGGATGAGGCGGTGCTGCTCTCGGATCGCATCTTGGTGATGTCGCCGGGGCCAGAGGCCACCATCATCGAGGACATCGAAGTAGGGCTGCCCCGCCCGCGCAGCGGCAGCGAAGACTCCGCGGTGGTGGAGCGCAAAAATGAGCTGCGCGAACGGCTCCTTGGGCTGCTCGAAAACGGCTAGAGCGAGAGGATGTTCCTATATAGGTTGTCAACTTCGTGGGTGGGCTTGTTGGGGGTGTGTTGACTTTAGGTTGCTGCGGCGTTGAGTCTTTTGCCTTCTTTGCGTTTTCGTTCATAGAATTGCCGGGAACGCTCGTGGAATCTGATCGATGCAAAAGACGATTGCCATAGGGCGTTCTTTAATTTTTTGTTGCCAGCCCGATTGGGCGAATTCGACATAAGGGCCTGACCCCCGAAATGTGGACACGTCGGGGGTAGCTGTGCTGCTTTAGTTAGTGTAGCTGAAGTCTCGGCTTCAAAGACATCAGGAGCTACAAGATTGCACCAGGAGTGGCACCTTCGGGTGTTGTAGCCCATGCACCACCGAAAGACTTCCTGGCGGCAGCTGATTGGACTTTCAAAGAGTTTCCTATCACGCAGTACTTCCCGCTTTAAGGTGGCGTTAAATGATTCTGCCAGGGCATTATCGGCACTCGTTCCAACCGCGCCCATGGACTGGCGTACACCTAACGATGAGCAGTAGTTTCTAAATGCTTGTGTGAAGTGTCCCAGGTTTTGTTCCGTTTGAGTAGATGGGAAAATCTGGAACGTGCCGAGAAAATTTGACCAGGATGCCAAGGATCGTGTGGTCCGTCTCGTGGAAGACCGCATCTTGGCGGAAAACATGTCGATGTGGGCCGGGCTGGTTTTTAAGACCGGGCGGTTTGAGTGCCTTCCTGGGTGTGGTGCCATTGGTTGGCGTACTCAGTC